>JANPLP010000943.1:0-5499 GCA_031426595.1 Planctomycetia bacterium
TACGTGTAACAGCACCGGGCGCATCGTTCGTATGCAGTGTACTGAATACCAAGTGTCCTGTCAAAGAAGCCTGGATACCCATGGACGCGGTCTCAGTATCTCGCATTTCACCCACGAGGATGATATTGGGTGCTTGCCGCAACATCGCGCGAATGATGCGAGCAAAGTCGAGCCCAATGTTGTGCTTCACTTCGACCTGATTCACGCCGGGAAGGTAGTACTCAACCGGGTCCTCCGCGGTGATGATCTTCCGGTCTGGACGATTCATTGAGTTGAGAGCCGCGTACAGGGTTGTGGTCTTTCCCGACCCAGTCGGGCCGGTAACCAGAAAAATACCGTTCGGCCGTTTGATGGTATTCTGAAAGATCTTGAAATCGCGTTCGCTAAGTCCGAGCTGCCGAACGCCGATCTTAATGTTGTCTTTATCTAGCAGCCGCATGACCGCGGACTGACCATGGTTCGTTGGAATAATGCTCACCCGCAGGTCGAGCTCCTTTTCCCCCACGGTGACCTTGATTCGACCGTCCTGCGGGCGTCGACGTTCGGCGATGTCCATTTTCGCCAAAATTTTAATACGGGACAAAATCGCACCCAAAAGTCGTCTCGGTGGGCTATCGCGCTCGACCAACACACCGTCGATTCGGTAGCGAATTCGGACGCGCGTTTCGAAGGGCTCCACGTGGATGTCGGACGCGCGCAACTGGACTGCTTCCTGAATCATCAGATTGACCAGTCGCACAACCGGCGCTGACGCTTCGTCGGCTGTTTCATCGGAACTGCTTCCACCCCCGTCTTCTGAAGTTTCGGTGAAGTCGATCTGCGTGTCGGTGAATTCTTGCAAAATCGAGTCAGCGGACTCACCTTCGACCTGACCGTAGTAGCGGTTGATCGCTTCGGTGATCGCCTCTCGCGGAGCCAACGCGGTCTCCACTTTGCGATTCAAGATAAACCGCAATTTCTCGATCGTCTCCAGATCGAACGGGTCGCTTACTAGCACGCGTAAGGAATCGTCGTCAGCATTCTGGTACGGAATCACGTTGTTTTCGCGAGCCACCGACTCGGGGACTAGCTGAATCACTTCATCCGCGATCCGAATCGTTGTCAAATCAACATATTCGAGCTTGTGGAAGGTCGCCAAGGCTCGGTAAACGTCGTCCGCCGCCGCGTACCCCAGCTTGATCAACGCATCGCCGACGGAGATATCGGTTTCGCGAGCTAGGTTGGACGCCTCGCTTAACTGGTCTAGCCCAACGATGCCTTTCCGCAGCAGCAGGTCGGTAAAATCGCGCATTGGTTGGTCCATGGTCAGTCTCCATTAAGCTTGTTTAGCGGGACAAGTTGCCAAGCAGGTTGGTATTAGATGGGTATATAAGGTGAACGGCTCGGAAACCAGAGCTCATTAAGCCTAGTTACAGAGGCAGCTTTACAGAACTACATCGGAACGGATTTTTAGGACGAGTGCCCGGCTTACTGGAAAACTAAGTCTGCAGGAAGCCAGAGCCGCGGAAAAGTGGGTGCACCCGGACAGTAAGCAGTGCACCGTGGTCTACATGCTGAACTTGTCTCGGATCGCTACGAATCCAAGTTGCGCTGTTGCAAAAGTGCCCTGGATTCAAAGAGCCTGTATTCAAAGTGCTAGGCGGCAGCAGAATTCTACACCATCATCTTGACTGAGGGGCCAGCGAACTGTCAAGCAAATCAGCCGCTCGCAAAATCACATTCGCGGCGGACACAAACTTCGCTACTCATTTTGAGCTCTCGCTCATGGTACGCAGTGGCTTGGCTCGGGAAGGTCGAGCCGCCCGAGGGTGTCAGTTACCGCTTTTCGCTCGAGTCCGTCGCGTCTGCATCTGTAGAAAGCTGAGCGATGGCGGTTGATTGGGCTGCTCCGCCCCCCGCGATCCATAACGCCGCGATAACGTTGAACCGGTCATCGACGGATCCAATTGCCACCGGCGATTCACGCGCCCAAATCAAAGTCATCAACGCGTCATTCTCCGCACACCAAGCCGAATTGGCTCCCAGGTCGAACTGGAACCCGCGCCGATTCGGCATGAGATCTCGAGCCAAACGGTCGACTTCGTAATAGTTCTGATCGGCCAACGGGCTCGAAATCGACCGGCTGCGGCAGAAAATCGATACAGCCACGTTCGGATCGTGGTTACAACCGGTGCCAAGCGTCACAGCGATAACGACTTGGGAGAGGGTAGGTAGACAGAAACCGTTGGCGGATGCGACCAATTGCACTTGAGACAAGCTCCCGTCCCCCGTACTTGGTCCGATGAGATATACGGGTTCCAGCCCTTCCTTGCGACTCAGCCAGTTGCAGTATTCGAGGGTCAAAATCGCGTTCATCCCCGTGCAAGCTCGCTGTGGATGCAGCTCGAGCTCTTTGTTGCGATCGGTTCTCCTTTCCAATAACCTGCGACCCGCCGCAGCCTCCGTCCCCGTAAACTCATCCAGGAACAACTGAAACTGCTCATTCGTCACGGGCGAGCTGCTAATCCAAAACGGTTCGTCGACTTGCACGACCGGCGCGACGAGCTTTGAGGATACTGTGCCGCGGGATTTGGCCATAGAACTTTTCAAAGTGAGCGAAGCCGGAGCCATCCGCAGTTGCTGCACGCCGCTTTTAGGAAAGCTTCTGTTCACTGACGGAATCGGCGCGACCACAAACTGCTCGACCGCATTCTTCTCGAACAACCACGCCGCTGTAGAACTGATCCCGGGATCCTCCGACGATCGCAGCGCCGCCAATTTTTCCCATGGTAAGTCTCGGGCTTCGCGTTTCGTAAAGCTTCCTAGCATGCACAACGCGTTGTAGGTGACTTCAGCGGATCGATTCGAGAGAGCCAGATCCGACCATAACCGCGGGTCCGCCGCCCAATTCAAAGCGATCTGCATGTGCGTCGATGCGTTGTTCGGACTGACCGAGTCATCGAACAGTTCCGCCAGAGCGCGTTGATCTCCAAGATGGGCCAGTAAAACCGCAGCTCTCACTTTCTCGGTGGCCGAAGAGGTCGGGATGTAGAACATCCGCTCCAGCAACTGTTTAGAACCAACGCAACTTTTCGCGGCAGCGATCACTTGCATGCTGAGCTCCGCCTCGATGCAGTTTAGCTTGGTTAGCAACGATTCGAAGCCGGTGCGGCTGACGGTTACATTTACCAACCGAGCTCGAGCTTGCACTTGCTCATCCACCGCATCCAGCCACGGTGTCAGTGCCGCGGACGCCATGGCCGGTTCGTTCTTCAGGTCTTCGAGCAACATCGGAAACACGTCCGGAGCCCCACGCATACTCAGCTCCACCTTTTGCCGAACTTGCAAACGATGGTTTTCAGCGGTTCTGAGTAGAGTGAAAGACACGACACCACCCAAGCCGACGAATATTGCAAACGCAATCAGCGATTCCACCATGTACTTCTGGCGTGCACGTTTTAAAAATCGCTGCTGAAGCGGATTGCGTTTGCTGAAGGGAACTGCCCACTGCATCGCCAGGAACTCGAGCAACGTGGGCAAGTAGCGTTTCTGCTGCTTGCGGCCCCAGACGGCTGAGAGTTCCTCCAGCCTCGCGAGCGCTCGGCCTCGCCACGAGCTCTTTTGCACTTGCTCGACCCAGATCGCGATCGGCTCCGTCAAGAAGTCGTGCACGAGGTGAAACTGATCATTGCACTGCGCCGCATAGGCGCTCGGTTGCAACGCGGTGCTGCATGGCAGAGAAACGCGAACGACCCAACGCAGGTCTTCAACCAAGATGTTGAGAACGCGATGGAGTTGAGCTTGCTGATGCGTCGCAGCAAGCGCCGACTCAAGCTGAGAAAAACTGACCAGATAACTGTGCGCCGTTTGGTCGGCGCTTGGCAGCAACTGCTTGAGCACTTCGACAACGCTGCCGCAAACGCGTTGATAGGTGGGGGGCGCGACGTTGCTCTCAAAGAGATCTTGGAAGTAACCTACATACGCTCCGTGAACTCCGCCCGAGTGATTGAGAGCATCCGGATGCCAGCGCTGGAGCTTGGCCATCCTGACGAACATCGCCAACTGAATCGGTAGCACGCGACCTCGGTCCGCCATCTCGTCGATGGCTTGAGTCAAGAATTCCGTCTGCAGTTCATCGAGCGACTCGGGCTGTGGTGGCAACGAGCCATAGCTGCGTCCGGCCATCTCAAGCAAGCGGCGAGCATGATGTCGATCGAGCAATTCGATCGCGTGTGCATTTTTCCATTGCTCAATAGCACATTCCAGCAGCCGCATGAACTCCGTAGTTGCGATCCAGGCCTCATCGCGCACCACCAGCAGCGCTTGCAACGTCTCGCCGTCACAGTAACGCAGCGCTGCTGCCAATTTCTCTAACTGCGTCGTTGTTGCAGAACCCAGCCAACTATCGAAATGATCCAGCAGCAGCACCACCTTTCGATGCTGAGCTCGAGCCTGCGGATCCTCTCGCAATCGCAGGACCATGTCCGCCAAATCAGCGGGCCGCATGTCACATTGGCTAGCGAGTGAATCTGCGAACTGCTCGAGCGTCTGCCCCTTGCGACATTCAAGCTGAAGAGGCCAAATGTCCGGTGCCAGGTTCGGCACGATTCCAGCATGGAGCAGCGATGTTTTGCCGCCACCGCTGGGTCCATACAACACCCCGACGCGCGTGTACTCAGTGCTGTCGAAACTCTCGAGCCAATCTTTCCAGAACTGAACCGTTTCCGGCAAGCCACTCGACGCTTTCGCTCCGGGCACCAACGCCAAAAAGAATTTCGCATCGTCCGATTCAAACGGCTGCAAACCACGATGTGTGAACTGAGTCATCAATCGATAAGTGGCCGTTGCCCACGTCGATTCGAATCCCGCCCCGCGCTCGCTGTCGCTAGTTCGAACCGTCAGCAACTCTGAAGCGGCCTCTTGACCCGCCAACCACTGAATCAGTTGAGCTTGAAAGGCCTCCATCGAACTGTAGCGATCCTTGACGTTTTTGCGAATCGCCCGACGCACGATGCGATCCAGCTCGATCGGTACATCTGGGTTCAACGTGTGAATCGGGACCGGCCTATTCTCCAGCGTCGCTTGCGAGATCGCCTCTTCGGTTCCGCCATCAAAGGGAACTCGACCCGCCAACATCTCGTAAAGCAATATACCGGTCGAAAAAATATCAGTGCTCGGTCCAACCCGTTTCGCTTCATTGCGGATCTGCTCAGGCGACATATAACGCGGAGTTCCACCCTCGGGATCGCAAATACCCTTCGGTGTGAACGCCAAGCCGAAATCTGCAATTAACGGCTCCCCATCGCCGCTCATCAAGATATTGGTTGGTTTGATGTCTCGATGCACCACGCCGCGCGAATGAGCGTGAATGAGTCCGCCGCAAATGCGAATTGCAATCTCGACCGCACGCGTGATCACCAGTGGCTTGCGAAGCAATTCACGCAGCATAGGACCAGGCACATACTGCATGATTACCAAGTAGCCATGCTGCGGGTCGTTGCAGATATCGAAGATGCGCAC
>JANPLP010000944.1:0-1697 GCA_031426595.1 Planctomycetia bacterium
GCTATCCGTTGAACGGTTTTCGAGGCAAAGTTGTCGAGCAGGGCCTCAGGCAAGTCCCTGCCTTAGCGCAGCATGCGCAAAATCAGCAAAGTTGGTTGCGATCGCAAAGATTGCAGCGATTGCAAAGTTGGACGGCGATCAGTGCGCTGGCGCTCGTTCTCGCAACGTACCGACTCTGGACTCCGCAGGCATTGTTCCCTCAAGTGCCCGTTTTCGAAGGGCTGTGCCGCGCGCCTGCTTGGATCGATTGGACGGGTTTGGTGGTTCTCATCGCAGGCCTTTTGCTTTTGGCTCTTTCGCCATGGACATCCTCACAACCGACGCCAACAAACCCGACCCCAACGAACGCGACGCCAACGAACGCGACGCCAACCCACGCGAAGCTATCTAAACCATGGACATTCTACGGATGTGTTTGCGTGTTGGTGGCGATTCCCATGCTGGTCTGCCTGGATCAACACCGATTTCAGCCATGGGCATACCATCTCTGGTTGTTTGTGGCCATTTGGTGGGGTTGTGGAGAACGTATGCAATTCGCGTGCATGCGATGGTTATTGATCAGTGTCTATTTCTATTCGGCCATCGGGAAATGCGATTTCGAATTTCTCCATTCCGTTGGCCAACAAATGCTCGGAGCCATACTGCGGCTGCTCGGACAAGACGCCTCGAACTGGCCGGGCTGGTTGCGCATCGCTCTGGTAGGCGTGTTCCCACTGACGGAACTGGCGATCGCCCTCGGCCTTACTTGGCCGAAAAGCCGGAGGTTGGCTGCGGTTTTTGCGATCAGCCTGCATTTGATGCTCATTCTCATCCTCGGTCCACTAGGTCTCAATCACCGACCAGGCGTTTTGATTTGGAACGCTCAATTTGCCATTCAAGTTTCATTGCTGTTCCTGGCTAAGCCGATTCCGTTCAGCGCCGCTCCTGGTGTTGAACAAATAGATGAACCGAAGTTAGCAAAGCCGTTGGAGGGCTCCGAGGGCGATCTTGCTTCCGCTTGGATGCCAACGGCGAAGCCAACTGGCATTGGCGGCGCGGCTGCATCAACGGTTGCATTAGCCGTTTCAATGGCGATTGGGATGCCATTGACAGAGCGGTTTGGTATTTGGGACCATTGGCCGAGTTGGGCTTTGTATGCGCCGCACAGCAGTCGCGTTCGTGTGGAAGTGGCCGGGGCAAACGTGGGGCAACTACCACCCGAGCTCGTGGCGCTCATTCCAAGGGAAGCTGGGGAGGTTATCGAAGATTCCGAGTGGACGTTGATTCCGATCGAAGCGTGGTCCTTGCAGACGTTGGACACTCCCATTTATCCGCAATCTCGTTTTCAAATCGGTGTCGCAAGGCACATTGCTGCCAGCCTGACGGACGCCGATCCGGTTCAAGTCACCGTGCTTCGAGTCACTGTGCTCGGTATCGCAAATCGATTTACGGGGCTTCGCAAGAGCGACACACGGTATGGGGAAAACGAACTCGTCGAGATGGAAGAACGCTTCTGGCTGAATTGCCGGCCGCGAGTCCCCTAGCGACGCGTATGAGGCGAGCGGCAGGATCATGAGTACCGTAGGATGGGACCTTTGTCCCGTCCGTTTGTTCGTTCGGGACAATGGTCCCAAACTACGGCTGGTATGTTTCAGCCTGCCGCTCGCCTTACCGGCGTTGTGCGACCGCTGCATCGCTTGCAATCCAGCGTTGGATGA
>JANPLP010000945.1:0-7876 GCA_031426595.1 Planctomycetia bacterium
ACTTTGCGGCTGCATTTTAGTCGACCTTTTCAAGGCTTGCACCCATACGTTGCCACTCTCAAGAAATGAAAACGCAAGCCAGCGACGAGGGGTATGCCTTCATCTTCGGCCTGAGTGGGCTCACCTTTCTGCGGTTCAAGAGGCCGCGACTACGCCAATGACTCGGGCCTTTGCAGCTCCGAAATGACATTTCGATGCTTACCGGATCGGCTCTGCTGGATCGCTTCGACGATCTGCACTTCGACTGGTAAACCGCGCGCCAAGACCGATATCTCTCGGGCCATTTTTTTCGTGTCGGGTCGTCGCATCGGATCATTCAGTTCTACAAACACGGTCAGTGAGTAGTCCGGTCGTTGACGGATCTGGAAACGCCTCACATAGGACAAAAAGGTCTCCTCGAAGGCGCCATCCAAAGCCGTCGGATGAAGGCACTCCCCATTAGGCGTGTACAGCAGATCGCCACAGCGACCTGAAACAGTGCCCATTACGGCAAAACCGCGATCCGGTAACTGAATTGGTCGGTCCGTAATATCTCCAATGTTGTAGCGTAAAAGCGGGAATGAAGGGTTGTTCAGAGTCGTCAACACAATATCGAACAATCCGTCATCGCGGGGCACCGTTTCCAAATACGCGATGTCTTCGCGGACTCGCAACGTACGGTCGGGCCACTCGCCAGCCACATATCCAAACTCCACACATCCGTACTGCACAATACAGGGGACATTGAAAGCCCGTTCGATGGTGCGAACCATCGCTTCACTGGCTGGTTCCGAGGTGACGTTGATGACCTTTAGCGACGGGCATGTAAAGCCTCTCTCCTCCGCTTCCAGTGCCAGCACGAAGGCCGCCCGACTAAATGCGTACAGAGCGGACGGCTTAAAGCTTGCTATCTTGGACAGATAACCACCCAAGCAATCTTTTCCGAGCGTGCTAGCCGACAATCTTATACGGTTCCTAAGCTTGTCTTCCACTATCTCTCGGCACCTTTTGAGAGTACCCTCAATGCCTTTCTTCTTTGTCGCACTCACGTCCCAGAGAAAGGCCATACGATCAAAAATATCGTGGCCCCACATGCGATAATAACGATAGCTCGCACGCAACATTTCCTGGTGTGCAAGATGCGATCGGAAAGCTCTTAATGGAGTGTTGGTGGAACCCGACGTCCGGTGCCACTTGCCGGCTTGAGGCCGCTCCGAGAAATAATCGAGAGGATTTGCACGTAATAAGTCCTTATCCAGCAAAGGCACCGTCGCGCTGTAGTGCGACATGGATTGGAACTCACCCGGCAACTTTCTCTCCAACTGCAGTCGGCGAAAGTAAGGTACATGCACAACGGCATGAGACCATACCTGATTTAATCGCTTGAGCTGAAAAGCTTCGACTTCTATCCGCGTCCAACTTTCACGCTCCTCTAACTCCGCAAAGGACTTATAGGCCTTTTGGAACCTGGGCAAATATCGAGCAAGTTGCATTTTGAAATCTCTCTATGTTGCCGCGTCCATCGTTTAAATGAACCAGATTCGAATCTGGGTGCGGACTTTCAGTGTAGGTCAAAGGCTGCGTCATTATAACTCCGCAGTGATTCATGCCTGCTTTGATCTCGCAATAGCCCTATGATAAATCTCCATCAGCTGCTGGTAATTACTTTCGTAACTATATTTCAGCTCGTATTCGCGCCTGCATGCCAGCCTCATCCCCGCAAGCTGTGCATAATCATCCCAAGCCTCATCAATTACCTTCGCTAAGATGCCCGAGTCCCCCGCTTCAAAATGCCATCCAGTTCGGCCGTGCGCTACCAGGTCATGCATGGCTCCTAGATTGGATGCGATCACGGGCGTACCTTTCGCAAACGCTTCAATGATGGTGCGAGGCATCCCTTCATACCACAAAGAAGGAAACACCAAAAATGTCGCTTCGCCCAGCATGTCTGCCACTTCATTTACTGGCCTGTGCCCCAAGTACGAAATGCGTACATCTTCAGCGCATGCTTGCTGGACGGTGGTTTCAAGCGGTCCCCCACCAACAATTTTCAGCGGAACATCCTTTGCAATTAGTCGCCAAGCGTTAAGTAAAGCCTGGATTCCTTTTTCGTCTGAGAGGCGACCAACAAAAACCGCGTACCTGCCCTGACCCGTTCCCGGTCCTGGATCCGGGAAGACAAAGTTCGGCTTGACAACAATCTTCTCTTCCGGAAAACCACCTGCCACAAATGTCTTTCGCCCAAACTCTGTCAAGGCAATATAGGTATCGACAGTCTTACGCCACGTATTAAGTAAGCGATGCACGGCTAACATGCTCGCCACTACAGCCGTGGCGGACCGACTCTCACGATAGCAGCGGTGTATGACACTGGGCCAAGCGATCGACTTCGACAAGCATAATGTGCACACCTTTTCGTTACGCAAAAAGTAAGCACCTGGACACATCAAGCGATAATTCCGCAAGGTTTGAATGACTGGCACGCGTTCGGCACGCGCTGCGTAGTATGCGGCAGGTGAAATTAACGGAAAAGTATTGTTAAAATGCGCAACATCAGGTCGGTGCGTCTTGATGAGATTACGGATGTCACGATAACTGCGCTGATTCCAGATCGTACGTGCCGCGACTTCCACGCCGGACATTGCTTTAATTGAGTCATTATGCACGCGATATTGAATGACCTCATCGCCGAATGCCTCTAGCATGGCAATTTCGGCGGCCACGCTCTGATCTTCGCCCCCAGGCTGCTGATATTGATTATGTCCAAGTAGAATTTTCATCGCTGAGTGCAATCGCTAAGCGAGGTGGGTGAATACTGGTAGATAACCGCAGCGCTTAACCCCGTGCCATAAATACACCAGAACCAAATACCGCCGACAGGCCCTTCCAGAAAGACGTCAAAGCTGGCTCGAATAAGCAACGCTGACCAATAAGCGAGCAAGAACACGAACAGACTGTTCCATTGACTGTGTCCATAACTTTGACTCCGCATGATGCAACCTAGTATCGTGCCTAACCATAAAACCTGGGGAAGAAGCCACAGTGCAAGCCCCGGTACACCTGCCCTCGCTAGCATGGTGAGGTGCCCGTTGTGTGGACTGCGTAAGAGACCTTCCCACTGAGTACCTTGGTAGCCATCAGAGTCGGCCAGGTTGATACCAAAACCTTTGCCGGTCCAGAAATATTCTCCGTACACCGTATAGTTAACGATGTCGTTCCACCAATTTAGCCGCCAGCGTTTCGTCGAATCAAGCTCACTGTTGCCCGAGTTGTCCAACACACTGAATACGCTTTCAAGAACTTGCTGAGCAGAGAATTCGCGATCCTTGCCAGGCACTTCGATTCGCAGGTCAATGACTGCAAGCAGCAAGAACGCGCAGATCGATCCCATGATCACTGACCTAATAATATGACTGTAAGGTCTGAATACGAGGCAGATTCCAACTGCGGCAATGAAGGCTATCAATCCTCCGCGACTGGCTGCCCCTGCAACAGCCACACACGCTAACAGAGGCAGGAACCACAAGGCGTTAGTCGGCCGACGAAGACCACTGGCCCAGAATGCGAATGCGCCCGCAGCATGCGCTAATACGTCTCCCACTTTGACATCCACAATGGGCACTTTTACCCATGGGTAGCTCGGTGCGAGCTCGAGCAGACTGATCACATAGGTGAAAGGAATGGTTGCGACAAACAGGTAAACGAATCGTTCATACCGATGAATTAATTGTTCAAGCTTGGCGGGTTCCGCCAGCAGCGTTCCGATTACTAACAACGCGAAGGCAGCGTAACCCCAGATCATCGCGTCGCGAAATGCATCAATACCGTATTTCCCAACATGCGGAGCCGTGGTGAGAGCCCCCCAGAGGAAAAGCGCAAGCAGAGTCCACACAATCGGTAGGCCGACCACGAACCGCCAGTTTCCGTACCATAAAAAAATGGCAGCTCCAGTGAGCAAAACAATTTCGCCCACGAAGAGAGGGGGAACTCCCAGGTAGGCGACTCCTTTTCCCAAAATGGCATACCCCATCAACAGGCCGCATAACGCCATAAACCAGTTCTGCTGCACTGCCGGGCCTGCTGGATGCATGTCCAGAACGGCCACATCTCCCGTTGGTGCGTCGGCGTAGTGGGAAGGATTACTGGGCATGGTTTACCCCTATCGCGGTGCCATTCAAATCAGTGAACAGCCGATCGAGGCAACGCTGGGTTAAACGCTTGACGGCGATTCTCCAAAGGCCGGAGGGGGACAAAGAAGTGGCCAGATGCTCTACATGCGTTCTCGCACAACCGCAGAGTTCAGCAATAAAAGCCTGCCGATCACTCGAATATTCAATCGTTTCTAAAAATTTATTTAATATAGCTGTGATAAACGCTAGCTGTCGCTTTCTAACACCGGGGCTCATCAAGGTACTTTTTATACCGACAGCAACCGAGAAAGCAAGGTAGGCTAAATCGCGGGAAGCAGGATACCAATCGGCTCCCACCTGCTCGCAACGAAAGAAACGTTCCGGCATACCTGGATCGATGAAACTAAGCACCGACTGCGATCCATCGATCAAGACATTCTTAAGATTTAAATCGCCGTAGAGCACATTTTGTGACCAGACAATTCGCAGAGCTGCCACAACTGCGTCGGCCTCGCCCAGCAGAGTAGGGTCTGATCGCAACCAGTTTTGGATGCATTCGCCACGCACTCGACTCATGGCCATAGCCAGCGGATTTTTGGAAATGTAATAAAGTTTAGGGGTCACGAAAGTCCACTGGCAATACTGTCGTGCATTGAGCATCTCATGGAGCTGCCTGAGAGCCTGGACTTCATTCTCAAAGGCCGCCTCGTCTGCCGCTGACGCACATTTGTAAACTTTTACAACTAGCTCGTTACAAGTTTCAAGCACCCGACTCCTCGTAGCCAAGAATAGGACCGCCTGGTGTCCCTGCCCGAGCTGATTTACTTGCCAAGGCTCGTGCGCGTTGCTCAAAGCGCCTGGCAGTTGTTCGAGCACCTGCTTTGCTATACAGCGGCTTTGATCTAGTGCATTGGTCATGACCGCGCCTGCAGTTCGAGCTGCTTGTGACACCGCTCGGCCATCAACTCCAGGATTGCATCGCAGACGTTGGCAATAACACGCTCTAGCGGCTGGGCGCCGTCAATGATCTTTCCGTTTGGCATGGCTTCAACTAAATCGCGATAGGCAATTCTCTGCTGCTGGGAGACTTCGAACGGCACCTCTTGTTTTCGCGATTGTAAGATCTCGGCTGGTACATCTAACAGCACGACCAGTTTCGGCCGAGGTATACACCGCCAAATGCAACGCAACAACCATTTCGGCCCCGCATACCGATACCGTACTGGGTCAACGATACAATCGATCACATGTCGATCATGAAGAACTAGGGAACCGCGCACGAGTGCCGGATAAACTGTGAAGTAATAACCCGGAGAGTAATAAGTCCACCAATAACCTACCGCTCGCAGCACCGACGACGCTGCCGAACGCGGCTTGATTTTATGCGGTGCAGAAGGATCGCCGACTGGGCGATTCAATAGCCGAGGAGGAAAACTCCGACAATTCGAATCGAGGAACACAGGGCCTAGCGATTGTCGTACCCCTGCTGCTACGGAGGACTTGCCCGCGCCATCAGGGCCGAGCAATACCAGGTGAAACCCTGTAGGCTTGAACCATCGACGAGCACGACGTACGGCTCCTTGGATAAAATTCAGTCCTACCTGAAACGGGCGGCGTACAACCGCTTTGATAATCAGTTCTCGCTTAAGTTCGCGCAGCCTCGCCACGACCGGCTGCCAGTCGCCTGAATCCGCGGCTGTACTGATCATGTCACCGCTCCTCTTGCCAAAGAAACGGAAGACTTGCTCGCCGCATGCTGCCGAATGTTTTTGATACAGCTCGCTCAGGTGCAAAGCGTGTGAGCTGGAGATGCTCTGCTTGATTACTCTGCGGATCAAGCTGCATCCAAATTCGATCTCTGGTGCTGGTATGTAAAATTCCTTGTGCCGTTGCCGCCCCTTCAATATTTCGGCCCCGCTATAGAAAGGAATGCGTTTGTTCAGATGCAACCCATCGCTTAAATCGAGCTGCAGAAACGCAGATGCCTCACCCGGGGAACCACTTCGCAGCACAATGCCGTGAGCGCCTCCTTGGATCCATTGCACTAAGGTCAACCTGTCGCCCAGGAGCTCTTTTAGCGCCGCATTCAAGCTACCTGAAACCTCGGAACATTTTAGAGCCTGTAAATTGACAATGCAGTCTACATCCGACGGCACGCTCTCAGGATACGTCTGATAGCCGTGGAGAATGCAGTACTCTACCGAGTTACGCTCAAAAACTTTTAGCACTTTTGATAACATAGATCCTCGGCATGTAAGTGCCCCACCTGGCTCTAGGCTGCACTTAGTATCAATCGCCAACGCGTCGTGCATCTGAACATTCGGCTTACCACCCTGAGGCGGTTCGCCGCTAGACAGTTTACGGAGCGTTGCCTGATAGGCATTGTATAGCAACCCCATCAATAGCAAGTCAGTTGCAATCATACCAACTACAACACCAAAGACGCCCCACAATGGGACTAGCATGACGCTTAATGGAACCACGACAAGGGTCGAGCACAGTTCACATAAAAATATTTCACGTGTCCGCTGCGTCGCGCGAAGGTTTGCCGAAAACACAATGCACATATATCCAATGAAGGCTGAAATTGCATACACCGCAAGCAAATCGTCGTAGTTCGAATAGGCTTCGCCAAAGGCGAGTGTCAGGATGCTCTTGGAGAAGGACGCCACCAAAACGCAATAGATGGCGAACAAGGGTATAAGGAATAGAAACGTCTGCCGCACTTCTCTACGGAATCCCGCAACACCGTGGCTGTTCAAGGTCTTCACCAGCCTGGTCGGAAGAGTTGTGCTGAGCGCCTGGGCCAGAATCCGCATAGGCCCAAATACTGTGTGCGCTGCCCGCAGCACACCCGCAGCCCACGTTCCCAATAAGCCTGCCGCGACGAAGATTAAGAACTGACTGGAAAGCCAATTTCCAACGATGTATCCACCCGCCAACCACTTTCCGAAGCGCCAGTTTTCTTTCATCGCATGCGGGTCATACTCCCACCCGAGACTGCCTCGCAACTGCCAGAAACCAATCCCCGCCGCAACCGCTGAAGCAACCATAATGGACACAAGCGCTAGAGCGCCCGTCAATGCACCGCTCCACCACCACGTAAAGATGGCTAGCGTCTGTCCACCGTAAGCGACCATGTCCACCATAAAAGCGGTAGTGATTCTATTTTCAGTATACAAAACACGTCGGCTGAACTCCTGGAGTTGCCATGCGACAATAGTGCCCGCCATCGCGAGTAACATCGCTGAATTGGCCCATCCAACGACAAGCCCGATACCCCAAGCGACTAAAACAAAGGCGGCTAAAACTAGCACCAATGCCACCTGATTGACTGCTGTGGAGCTTGTGTACCGCACATAGTCGTCCCCATGCCGGCTTGCGCCGAGCACGTTATGAGGTTGCGTGATTAACGCCGACTGCAAACTGTTGGCGAACAACAGTATGGAATAGACCAGCACAAACACCCCGAAGTCGGCCGCCGATCCCAAGCCCCGCGCCATGAGAACCATGGTGATGAAATTTGTACCCGATATGAGTAACTGATCACCGAATGCCAAAATCCCGGTGCTGATCCGAGTTTTCGGAGTGGGTAAAGATTCGGACGGTTGGAGAGCCACAGTGGACATAGGACGGTTAGAACTCGTATGGATAGGCGCGAAGGGTTTGACGAGTTATTGGGCCCCTGTTAACCCATCGTCTCCACTGTCTATGTGCGGATAAGCTTTTCCAGGTTCCTTGGAAAATGTGAAGTGGATCTGTTAAAG
>JANPLP010000946.1:0-2246 GCA_031426595.1 Planctomycetia bacterium
GAACCCACAACCGGTTGGCGTTCCTAAAGATCCGATCAACGTGAATCAACGCGTGATCATGAATTTCTTCACTGCCAAGCGTCTGCTGGCTGCTTTGCAAATGTCAGTTCAACGTCACGAAGCCGTTTTCGGCGTTCTCGAAACCGATATTCAAAAGCGTCTTCGCGTTCAACAAAACGCTTAGTAGTTGCGGCTGAACGTAGTCACTAAAACACGAAAACGGCGAGCGAGCCTTTACTCACTCGCCGTTTTTCGTTTCGTTTCGGGGCAGGGGTGGCTGACCGGGTCTTGGACTGCAGTATTTCCAGGTGGCGATGCACTTTAATGACGCCTTGGGCAGGCAGCAATCCTGGTTAAAAAGGCTGTGGTCCCAAGCGATTTGGATTCTGGCATGTTGGCGCGTGTTTTCTTTTCGATGTATTATTGCGAGCGGCGGAGAAAGTAGTGAGGCAACTTTTTTCGAAATCGCTGTCAGATTTTCGGCGCGGGTGTGTATAAAGTAGAGTCGCCGGCTACTTCCCAAACATGCCCTTCGCAATGCCTCAGGGCGTGCCACCCAAATACGACCAACCCTAAAATTAAATCTAGGCCTGGGCACTGGGCACTGGGCACTGGGCACTGGCGGTCCGAGCGCACATCATTGTTCCACGAGGATTTTATCCATGACCAAGTTGAAGTTCTTCTCTCCGTTTTTGCTAATCGCGATGTTTGCTTCGACACTCTTGGCTCAGGCAGAACCTCGCGAATGGAGCGACTCGACGGGCACCTTCAAGATTACGGCGACGTTAATTGAAGTCAAAGATGGCAATGTTTTTTTAAAGTCTACGCAGGGGAAGACGATCAAGATCCCCGTTGCACGTCTTAGTAAAGCGGATCAAGAGTTGCTGAAGGTCGCCGACAATCCATTTGAAGAAGTAGGTGAAAGCGCGGCGAATATGCCAGCTACGGCCGCAAGTGGTGACTCAACCAATCCCACCGAAGCAACCGCTGGTGCTCCTGCCGGATGGAACACACCACTAAAGATTGAATGGGATGAGGTTGAAGACCTGGACCGAAGTTTTGATGGAGAATGGAAACTGGTTTTGCCCAAGCAAAATGAACTTGGCTTCACGCCCAAGCGGGCCACGTTGAATAAAAAGAATAGCTTTCATGAAGACGTACGACGACTTGAAGTCAATCCACTTGCGCAGCGGGCCGTGGTGGGTTACACGGTCAGTTTCGGTGTTCCGAAACCGCAGAGCCGCATAGCGCTGATTGACTTAGTATCGGGTAAAGCGATTCATTCCGCATCGATGGAATGCGACATGTGTCCTGTTGCGTTGTTGAACGACGGAAGCACGATGTTGATGCAAGGAACAAGCGACGAGCGCAAAGGGTTCGAAACACCGGATCAATTGCAACTATGGCGAGTGAATGGCAAGAAAGTTGCGCAGACGAAGACTTGGATTCCGTTTCCCGACGATGCGGAAAGTTGGGGCAAGCGAGTCAACGGCGCGATTGTTACGGCGATTCCGTTGCCGAACAACAAACTAATTTTGCTAACCGCTAACGGGCATTTGGCGTGTATCGACGCCATTACTCGCAAACCCTTTTGGCACTCGCGACTGTCCGATAATTTCGCTATCGACGCCTCTGCCGATCGCAGTCTATTGGCGGTGGCGGATGGCCACTCGGTGATGATTGTCGACCCGCAAACAGGATCGGTCAAAGCGAGTGTATTTCTTGAAGACAAACCGCACATCGGTTGGCCACGCATCCGCTGGAGTCCAAGCGGGACCAAGTTGCTGTTTACGTTTACTACGGAAATACGCTTACTTGATTTAGCGAGCGGACAATGGACGCATAAGTGCTCATTCACGGGTGGGCCTATCGCACCCAACGGGCTCACTTATCCGCACGACGATTATGCTTTGCTGAACAACAATTTGTTGGTACATATTCCGTCGCAGATCAAAGTATGTGACTACCGTAGTGCGAACGCCATTATGTGCGTGGGGGGAACGGCATTCATTGGTATTCAGAGTGGCGAAGGTGGCTTGGTGGTCCCAGCTAAATTCCCTCATCCCGCGGCTGAGAAGGTTTTAGCTCAAGCCGAAAAAGATCCGAGCGTGTTCTTGATTCATCCGGGAGTTCAGGTGTCCGTTGATGCAAGCGGTGCGGGGCAATGGGCAACTCAAGTTTCGCAGTCGTTGTCGAAAGCTGCCGCAGAGGCTGGTTATAAAGTGGTTCCCAACGCCGCAATCAAG
>JANPLP010000947.1:0-2569 GCA_031426595.1 Planctomycetia bacterium
TAACGCTGCACTAGTAAGTTTTATGGCGAGGTGAGTTGGCGAGTCACTTCATCGAGAATGAGTTGCTCGATTTCAGGTGCCCAGACAGCGGGACGGCCGTAGTAGACCATGGCGCCGCCTCCTTCGTAGCCGCCTTCAGTCAGGACTCGGCGCGAGGGGATGTAAGCCATCACGTCGTTGGCGTAGGCGGTGATCCAGGTCGCTCTTTGTGACTTGTTTAGCGCTTTGATACTCAGCGCGTAATCGACGACAACTTCGCCACCCAGTGCCACCCAGTCCACCGAGTTCCCCAGCCGCCAGGTTGCTACAGGATAGCTATAAGTCGTTGGTAGCGACTCACCGGCATCCAGCATTCGCAGGAGTGCTTGGGCTCGCGCGGCCTCGTATCGATTTTCAGATTGGGTGTTCAGCTCAATTTGTTCGCGAGTTGGGAGAGTTGCGAATGGGATCGCAATGCGATTGAAACGAGTTCGCAATTTGGATTCAATCGGTGCAAGTTTGTTCTCCATCGTAGAGCGGACAGCAGAAGCCAAGCGGTGGCCATATTCGCTTGCGAGTTCTACGGTTCGGCGGGGGAGTGGGTTTTGATCGCCTCCGCAGCCGGCCCAGAACAACGCTGTGCACCCAGGGAGTTTCTTCTCTAATTCAATCTGCGCGAACCCTGCGTAGTCGCCGCACCAATCCATGCCGCTGAGAGTTGTGCAGTGGCAGGCGTAACCAAAAATGACTGCCACCGGTTGGTTTGCTTGGGAGATCACCAGTACGGGCACACTTGGATCTGTTGGCCCAGCTAACTTGCCAGCAGCTCGCAAGGCTGGAACATCTTTTTCGACGTTGGAGCGCCTGTTCACGGCGAAGTCTTCATTGCCGGAACCGAAGCTAAGGGTGCTTGGAGCGAGGTTTCTCGCCGCCTGCTGCACACAGGCCTTGATCTTCTCGACTAAAAACTGGGCATAGCGATCGACTAGGTTGCGATCGTTTTCTGGGAGCAGCATGTAGTGCATCGGGCGCAAATTACCCGCTACGACGGGACCGCTGTGGGTGTGTGAAGTGGCCAGCATGATTTGGTGGCGTTCAAGATTGCAGTTGGCTTTCAGTTGGTCGCAAATACGTTCAGCGAGGATGTCGTCGATTCCACAGAGGTCAAGAGTCACCAAGGCGCAGCGGTTTCCGTAAGCATCTTCCAGTAGCAGGGCTTTTGCCCACAGATCGTGAATTTTTCCAGTTGCATGAGCGGCTCCGCGGGATGCGTACCCGGCCATTGGCATCGATTCTTCAGGCGTGATGCGTTCGCGGCCGGTGCCAGCCTGCCATGGAGTGGAGGTCGACTTGGGGGCCGCGAATAGGCGTTCGCTGGCGGACGGAGTTAACGCGATGATCAAACATGTGATCAAGAACAAAGAGCGTGGCATAGCTTTTCTCCGTGGGCGGGCCTGGATTCCGACGCGAAATTGGGTGGATAGCGCGTGCCTCATTAAACTCAATATGTCTACGTCATTTAAGGAACCCGGTAGAGTTAGTTGGTGCATATCACAATTGCAGACAGTGGGTTGGGAGGAACGTGAGTGAAAACGCAAAAAAATCCAAAAAATAAACTTCTTCGAATCGGAAGGTTTCCGGCTAATTCAATTTGACCCAGGGTCGGTCGAGTGTTATAGTTCGAACCTAAGTAGCCATTGCTAGGCCGGTTGAATTGACCACGTCAAGTAGCCATTCACCCGGATCATTCGAAATCGACTTTAGTGACTCGGACATGCTGATGAATCAGGAAGATTCACACTCCCGGGCCTCTTGCCTGCGACCGCGATTGATGCACTTGCTCTGCGGGCCACAGTTGTTGGATCAGCCGATCGGACAGCCGCGTGTGCCAAAAAATGAGCCTGACCCGCGAGCATCGATGCGACGGCCACTCAAACCATAACCTTAGAAATTTGTGTGTCTGGTTCTTCCAAACCGGATACTCGAGAGTATCAACGTGTCGATTAGGTCCCGGTGGCATGTTGATTCTGAATAATTACGGGACGAGTTTCGGAGTTTGATAATGGGTAAGAAACTGTATTGCGGTAACCTCAGCTACAGCGTGCGTTCAGCACAGCTCGAGCAGTTGTTTTCTGAGTTCGGCAATGTTGTAAGCGCACAGGTGATCGAGGATCGCGATACTGGTCGCAGCAAGGGCTTTGGCTTCGTCGAAATGTCGACCGAGCAAGAAGCAACTGCAGCGGTCAATGGTCTCAACGGCCGTGATCATGACGGTCGCAGTCTGCAGGTCAACGAGGCACGTCCTCGTGAAGAACGATCTGGCGGCGGCGGCGGTTACGGTGGCGGTGGTGGTGGCGGCGGATGCCGTGGCGGTGGCGGTGGCGGCGGCGGAAGCCGTGGCGGTGGTGGCGGTGGTGGCGGCGGCGGTCGCGATCGCTGGTAACCAGCCCACTTGCTAACGCAAGAGTGATTTGTTTTAAGCCAATCGTGCAGGTTGGTTAGTACCTACCTGCACGCTGTTGAGCATTCTTGAAATTGGGCGTACTCGGCTGCACGTCATGACTGACGACGCCTGATTTCTGTTTTTACG
>JANPLP010000948.1:0-1789 GCA_031426595.1 Planctomycetia bacterium
GCCACGTAATCGTCGATAAATCGGCGAAACTGCTTATACGTCCTGTCGCCTATCGCCATCTTCTGTCCGCCGCCATGCTTAACTTCCATCAACGGCTTCGAAAGCAGCAAACTTTTTGAGGGATTTTTAATGTCGATTAGGTCAGCTTCAAGCATGTACTTAAATGTCGCTTCCGGATCTCCGAGCTTAATCCAAGATACTTGGTCGCCATGTTCAGCCACTTGTTTCTGATTGCGATCGGGAGAATGACACGCAGCACAGCGCCCCACTTCCACCCACACATTCTCAACAAACGAATTGAGCACGCGATCATTGCGGGCATACCGAATGACCTCCTTTGGCAGTTGGGAGCCAATGGGCTGAGCGTCCTTGTGAGCGATCAAAGTAGAGTCACTCGCCGCTGCTCGGACCCATTCGCGAAATGCCTCATACTCCTGCTGCCGCACCGTGTCAGTTACGAGACTGGGCTTCTCAGGACGGCGGTTGATAAACTGCAGAATCTTGGAATCATCAGGTTTGGCTACATCAATTAGGCCAGCGGCAACCAAGGAGGCGAACGTCTGCTGTTGTGTGGGGCGAATATACTCCTTCAGATCAACGCCACTCAGATGGCACTCCGCACAACTGGATGGTTTGGTGGACTGAAAAATCGGCAGAATGCGATTTTCGAAGATTGCAAGTGCCGAATCCTTATCAGCAGAAACGCAGTCATCGCTGGTGGCTGGATTCAACTGAGGCGCGAATGCTTGAGCGAGGTTGGTTTGGCTGCATAGCAGGAGGCAGCCAAGAACGGCCGATATAATCAAGCGAATTCTGTTTGTCATAGACGTCTCGCAATTCAGCCAATAGGTACAGGTCGAGCGCATGCAGGCGTGGCGTTCGTGAATAGAGCGAAAAAGAGAGCCCAACGCAACCGAGCTCTCTTTTTGGAAGGTGATGCAAAACTTGCTTTGAAAGGCTGGCACCGTGACCAATCCAAAATGCGGAATCATTGAAGTGGTCAGTGCAAACGTGAGGATAGAGTGTGACTCAAACCCGGCGTTGGGGGGCGCTCCGCAAGAAGCCATCGAGGGCATTTGCTGCAAAGGTGCGACACGCAGATCACCTGACACCGGAACGGAAGCAACATGACCGCTACATCCGACGACATGATGGATTCCAATCCAGTACGCGGGTGAACTATGGTACACTCGCAATTGGCTGCTTGATTACTTCCCTGATGACCAACTGCTTAGCGACATCATCCCCGGTGAAATGACGCGATGGCAACGGCACATAAAGGGCAAGCTTGGAGCTGTGAGGCTACCTTTAGCTGGCGACATTGCTTTCTGACGGATGACGCCTCAAGGGGCTCTAACCTTTTTCCGCGATCGAAAATGAATGCCAGAATCGACTTCGATTCCTGCCGGAAACTCAGCTTCCTCGGTTCTTGCACGGCTTCGATCTGAAACCCGCACTGAACACGACGCCATTGAACAAGTTCTAGATCTAATGAGCGAATCGCTCACCCTGGACAGATACCGGCGGATCCTGGAGCGTTTTTACGGCTACTATTGCCCTCAAGAGCAAGCGATTTTCGCAGTGCGTGAAGGGGAAGCGGACTGGGGCGTACTTGTAGGCCGCCGCAAGACTTGGCTGCTTGAGCAGGATTTACAATCGCTCGGAATCGACTCGGTCGCTTCCTTGCCGATGTGCCCTCAACTTCCGCAACTTAGTTCCGCAGAGTCGGTATTTGGCAGTCTGTATGTCGTGGAAGGAGCGACGCTCGGCGGCCAATATATCAGTCGTC
>JANPLP010000949.1:0-2247 GCA_031426595.1 Planctomycetia bacterium
TCTCCAGCGCCGCCACCACCGAGACGCTCGGGGCTCTCACCCCGACCAACGGCGCGGCCACCATCCGGCTCACGCCGAATACCGTGGGACCAGCGGCCACCAACCTCACCTTCACCTCCCTGGGTACGGTCGGAAAGGGCACGGGTGTTAATTTCATCACCAACGGCACCGGCAACACCTTCACGGTGACCGGCTTGACCGCCGCCACGGCGACGTCCCTCGCCGGCGCTGGGACTGGTGCTCACCTTTACCTCAACGGCGCTGACTTCGCCGATTCCGCTTGCAAACAGCAGATTGCCTGATAACCGCGGCATGGCGATCGACATAGCGTAACGAGGTTGGAGCGGTTTTGACCAAATCAATTTTCCAGTTGTTGGCTCGAGTGCATTGAGCTTGTCAGCGTCCCAAATTATCAAGTGATCTTTGCCAGCCAGTTTAAGAATTGAAGGGGGGCAATAACCAATTTCGGTAGCAGAGAGGGCTTTCCAGCGTTCTTTGCCAGTTGCTTTATCTAACGCGATGGCGACACTACCCTCACCGCCAGCGAGCGTAATCAGTAAATCGCCGTAAATGAGCGGGTGAGCTGCGTAGCCCCAAATGGGCGCCGTTGTTTTATAGGCTGCAGCCAGTTGCGTTTGCCATCGGATGTTGCCCGTGCTCACGTCCAAGCACAGCAGATGCCCCTCAGCACCTAGACAGTAAACAGAATCGCCATCGACGGTCGGCGTGGCTCGCGGCCCGTTGGCATAAGAAATTTGATAAGTGAGTTCGTATTCGACTTTCCATAACTCCTTGCCGGTAGCCTCGTCCAAGCACAGGACTCGCTCGACCCCCTGGATGCTATCTCGAGCACCCGGATCGTTGGTGCTTTTTCCACTCGTCGGTTTGAAGTCGGTTACGAAAACGCGCCCCTTCGCAACGGCTGGCCCCGAATAACCGCCGAGAATGGGTGCACGCCATAAAATCGGAAGTCCTTGGGCGGGGATCGTTGCTGCAATTCCAGATTCACGATAGACCCCATCGCGCTGAGCCCCCATCCACTGCGGCCAGTCTTCCGATACCGCCGTAGAACCAAGTCCACACAATAAAGCTAGGCATAAACCCAATCGCAACGTCATAGCGACCTCATTCTTTAAGTAATTCTTGAAGCGCTAGCAGCACTTCGTTGTCATGTCCGTCCACTTGAACGCGTTTCCAAACTTTAGCAATCCGTCCCAGGTCATCAATCAAATACGTGCTACGCTGGATTCCCATCGACTTCTTGCCGTACATATTTTTCTCGCGCCAGGCGCCGTACTTTTCTGCTACCGCGTGATCGACATCAGCCAACAATGGAAAGTTTAGTTCAAACTTATCGCGGAATTTTACGTGCGACTCGACCGTGTCTGCGCTAACGCCTAATACAACGGCACCCAGTTGCGACAATTCCGCTTTACGGTCACGAAACGCGCACGCTTGCTTTGTACAGCCCGGCGTATCGTCCTTCGGATAAAAATACAGGACCACTGGCGAGCCCACCAAATCGCTCAGCTTAACTTTCTTTCCTTCATCTGTCGTTAACGTAAAGGCAGGTGCTTTCTTGCCAACTTCAATCCAATCGCCCACAGTTCTAACTCCTTCGCATCCCATCTGATTAGTTTCGCGCGAGATTCTTCCAGAACATCTTAGCAAACGGGGCAAACTAACATTGGAAACCCCAATTCTCAATCAGCCTACGCGAGATCCTAGCGCAATCTTAAAAATCACTTGCATGCGACCTCGCGAAAGTTGCACTCGCCGTGAGTCCGCTTGAAGCAGTTGCCGAAAAGTATAGTGAGTGAAGTCAAATGTGTGAACTTAGCCGACCTTACGAACCGCACTCTTGAATCGCACTGCTGACTCATGGTACGCGTCAAAGTAATTCAAGAGGTTTCTCAAAAGCGTATGCGAGATCCTGCAATGCCAGTTCTTCGTTCTTTGAGATGCGATTGCCAAGCCCTAGAAATCCCCCAGCAGCATGAGCGACGCGACGCGCTTGTTCAAGCGTGGAGTTTCTAATCGACTCAAGGCTAGCCGCATCGAGCACTTTGGCAAGCGCTCTCGCATAGCTCCGCCAGGTATCGAACATGATCGACTGTGGCCCTTCTTTCAACCAACTATCCAGCAAGCGGAAACTGGCCGAGTCGGGGGCGATTTGCTCGAGCTCAGCTGCCCGAAGGATCGCTTCTCGCTCTGTCTCTACAACTTCACCATCGGCCCATGCGATCC
>JANPLP010000950.1:0-22495 GCA_031426595.1 Planctomycetia bacterium
CTCTATGTGATCGAATATGGTGAGACTTGGGGTGTAAATAAAGATGCACAGTTAGTTCGTGTCGACTACGTGCGCGGCAATCGAGTTCCACTAGCCGTTGCCAAAGCCGAAGGCAATATCGGCCGCGAACCACTTACCGTCAAACTCTCCGCCCAAGGCTCGGCGGATAAAGATGGCGACCGTCTGACTTATCAATGGAAAGCGATTCGAACTGGGGACGCACAACAAACGCAACGCATCCTGGCAACTACCGAAGTCACTGAAGCAGAATTCAGTGAACCAGGCTCCTACACCGTTGAGCTTGAAGTGAGCGACCCAGCCGGCTCTAAGAACATAACCTCGTTGCCTGTCATCGTAGGCAACGCGCGACCCGCGATCGAGTTCTTAACACCCAAGGACGGTGAGTTTTTCAACCCACGCGATCCGATCCTGTATCAAGTTGTCGTGCGCGACCTTGAAGACGGCACCAGCGACTTCGACGAAGCGGAAGAGAAGGACCTCAAGCCCATCGAATCCACCGCACCCAATCGCGTCTTCGTCGAAGCTTCAGCGGCTAAAGTGAACAACCTTCAAACCCCCGATCCGCCAGGACTTGCTCTGATTCGCAAAAGCGACTGCTTCAACTGCCACGCTGTGAATCGCCCGCTGGTCGGCCCAACTTTCGTCGACATCGCCCATAAATACCGCGACCAACCTCACCAAGTGGATCTCTCGGTGAATCGCGTTATCCAAGGCTCCACCGGCGTCTGGGGCAAAGTCGCGATGCTCCCCCACTCACAACATACACGCGAACAAGTTCAGCAAATGGTCGAGTACGTTTTCTCCGTCAAGCCCGACTCCAGCAACCCCAGCACGCGAGGTTTTCGCAGTCAATTGGTTCTCACACAACCACTAGACTCCGTTCGCTTAGAAGCTGCCTACACCGATCTAGGTCGAGGCGAAATTCCCGCTCTTACAAGCACCACCTCAATCGTTCTTCGCAGTCGACACATCCAAGCCGAAGCGGCAGACCAATCCAAAGGGACGCAACCACTCGGCTCCGACAAAGCCGAAGGGAAGCAATTTATGGGAGCCATCGAACATGACGGCTTCTTGCGATTCAACCAAATCTCGCTCGCCGGTACCAAACAAATCGTCCTTCGCGCTGCCAGTGCAGGCGTCGGCGGAATCGTCGAAGTTCGCCTCGGCCAGCCCGATGGACAACTCGTCGGTAGCGTGAACGTCGAAGTCAACGGCGACTGGGTTGCGTTCAGCGACAAGGTCATCGAACTGAATGACGTCGACTCACGCGCCGATGTCTATCTTGTCTTCAAGGATGAGCACAAACGAAGTGGACTGATGAACATCGACTCGGTCGAATTTCGGAACTGAGTGGCTTTCTGCGGCTCTGCAAACCTGCATTGTTTCAATCGCCACCGGACTGCCTCGCTAAGCAGTCCGGTGGATCCACTTAGGCTTTTTACTTCTGTTCAATTCGCAGCGTCTTAGATCGTGAAACGGATTGTTTTGAGCCATGCTCTTTTCCTAAATTTTTGGCGGAGTCGCAGGTGTGCTGGCGTCCGTACCACGTGCTACGTACAACGACAATTCCAGTTTCAAGCTTGAGCCACTGGTTTAGCTCGCGGTTATACAGACTTAACTCTCGTGAACGCGCTTCACTTGGAATCTTCATTGTCGGCAGTCCAGCCACAAACCCTTCTGCGTAAGATGCCCCGCGTCCCTTTGCATAGCCGCCAAATTGCTGGATGGCTTGGCAAGTAATAGTCGCGTGCAATTCGCGATACATTTCCAACGCGTCGCGAACGTCCTGCAACGCACCAAAAAAATGAACTTTAGCGCGGCGCCCCGCGCCTCCGGTGGCACTGTAGTTGCCTATCGGAAACACATTCTCCGCAATGTAACTTCCTAAGCTAGCTTCCCAACTACACGTGCGTGAGCTATTTAAGTCGCAACTCAAGCAGGTGTACTTCGTGGGCTCAACCCCTTCCACAAAATCAGCCTGGGTCAGACTGTAACGTTCCATAATTGACTGCATCGCCCGCAGCGCACTATGCCGTTCCCCCTCCGTGCTTGCTGAATCCTGTGCAGTCCGATCAATGGCGCGCAATCGCTTGAGCACCTTTTCAACTTCTTCACTTCGCTGTGGAACCTGCACGTCCAGCCGAAGGTCAACTGCCGGCGAGCGCCACACCTCATCCACTTCCAACTCAGAATCGACACTAGGGTTCCAGGTGTCATAAATACAGCGGTCAATAACTGCGCTTAAATGCCTCTTACGCCAGGAACTGCAACGCACAACGAGCGGCCCAAGCGGAAGCATATCCCATTCATACAAACCAATTCGCACAAAGCCATGCTGCGTCAAGTACTGCTTAGTTACTTCCGGCCCAATGCCATTGCGAGGCGATCTGTCGTGGGCCTCGAAAAGATCGTCATAAATTTCACGATAAGGTTTACCGGATGCGATTGTAATCGCGCGCGTCACGCAATCACCGGTGTAGCCACTAAAGCCCGCCGCGATCCTTCCCCCGTCATGCCACTCAAAACGCAAAGCGTTATCGCTCGCGGGATTCTGTCCAGTCAATTCTCACCTCACCTAGTTGAAACACCGCTGTATCAAAAGCGCCACAGCCGAAGTATCAGTCCACAATCCTCTACTTGGATGGTTCAATCATAATGTCACACATCTGCTGTGTAACCATGGGCATAAACAGAATGCCCGAGTAGTGATTGGCAAGCATCTCGACATGATGGGAAGCGTCGAGATGGGCGGCCTCTGCCAACAACTTGCTACTCTTCGGAGGCACGACGTCGTCAAACTTCCCCGAGAACAACCAAGTGCGACTGGGATCAAAACGGTGCGCCAGCCGCAACGGCTCGATGCTGTTCAGCATCTTGCGAACACTGTCTTCGTTTAAGCCCGTTTTCATCAGCTCGGCACGCACTTTCTCGGCGTCCTTCTTGCCTGACATCAAAGTGCCGTACAAGTCGCCACCAGCTAACAATACGAAAACGCGATGGTATCCCTGATCCAGACCAGCCGCGGTTGCTGTCACAAAGCCACCCAAGCTGGTTCCTTGCAGCGAGATCCTCGACTCATCGATTAATGGCATGACCGCCACCGCATCCTTGGCTCGCCGCGCGTCTGAAATTCCTTGTTGCAATGCGTCGACCAGATTTGCTCCGGTCGGTCGACCCTGAGGAGGACGACGCACTCCGTAATAAGGCAACTGCATCATGAACGTATGAATTCCTTTGGAACGCAATGAACGCGCCACCAGTCGCCCCACAGTCATGCCGCTGCCCGACTCATGAACAATCACTGCAGCCGGCGCTTCGATCGGCTCACCATTTTCTCCCTTCGCTTGATACCACTCCATGGCCACGACATCGTTCAACGCATCCCCACACGGTCGCGCACTAGGAAAACGAACTAACCAGTCGCCGCAATCTTTCTTCGGCGATTCAATCCGCACGGTGAACTTTTCCGGCGTCCACTTCAAACCATCCAAGCAATCGCGCGCGTCAGCGATTTGTTCGGTGCCGATATTTAGCGAATCCACAGCATCAAACTTTGATTCTGGCGAAAGACTCACTTTGCCAGGAAGCTCTGTCGACTTCGGCAGCTGCTTTAGCAACTCCATCAAATCCAGTTTCACATACGGTCGCTCAGCCGCAGGATGCTTGTGGTCCGCGTTGGCGATGTACAGCACACCATCTTCGGGAACGAACAAAACGTTGTGCAAGTTGGAATCCATCGCGACCGGTCGACACATCAACCCTTGCGCAGACTCCGCATCAAACTTTCCATAGCCAGCCTTGACTCGTTTACGCAGCTCTTCCAAGCGTGTTCCAGCCGAAAGAACCACCGCGTCTTCAATGCCATCGCCCAACAACTCATGAGCTTCGCCCGGCGCAACGAACTGAAGTTTATCGGGAGTTGCCGCGACTCCAACGGCAGAACGATCTTCGCCATCCGCAAACACATAATAATATTCACAGGTTCGAGGGTTCTTCTCCCACAGCTCTTTTACCTGAGCCAAGGATGAACACTCTTCCAGCCCTCGCCGCATCAACGTCGCCATCGGCACGCCATCCCATTGCCCCTCGCCACGACCACCCATCTCACCCAACGAGATTTTTTCCGCATTCATGCCGCTGACACTACCAATGAAACCCGCGTAACCCACATTGGCGAAAGGAATCATCCCCTCCGGTGCCATGATGAAAGTCGTCGCGGCATCTTGCAGCCCAATGGTTGTCATGTAATCGAGCACGCGACCGTGATAAAGTTTCCCATCTTTGGTTGCTTTGCCAAACAAAGCAAAACCGGAGCAATGAAACAGCTCAGGAAAGACATTGACCACTTCGATCAAATCCGCATCCATATCCAACCCAGCCGCCAGCGCGCGGGTTTCAAGCTTGTGCCGTTCCGGAATGTGTTTTTCTAACTTCGCATAAGCCGTGTTGAGGTCATCGCGAAACCAACGTCCCGTAACAATCGTCTGCGCTGTTCCAAACGCATACATCACTGAATCGATACAGCGGTTCGCCTCTTGGCTCAACAGCTTTGCATGCGCGGCACCAATCTCCGCTGGCGTTCCTTGCAGCAGAACAACACGCTGTCCATCGACCCAACGCAATTCGCCGTTCTCCACTTTCTTTTCGCGCTGGTTGGGCTTAGTCAACAAAGGCGAAGGAGCTAACACCTCAAGCGTTCTGCGGACCCCTCGCGTTAATTGCTTTTCCAGTTCCGCGCGGTCCAAGTTCCGGACCTTCATCCCAGGCCAATCTTGTAACGATCGCGGTGAACCAGCCGTCGCTTCAAACCTCAATTCGAACTCCGAACCATCCACCTTGCCCCTGGCTTGTCGCCCATCAGCCGAAAAGGCCAATCGCACGTCGTCGATCTGCCAAGTTTTTTCCTCAACCAGATATTGAACTTTCGTCAGCGCTTGCAAAGTACCGATCAGGTCTTCCACTTTTGAATTAGTAATCATCTGAGTTGCCGTACGGACCATCGTCCCCGTACTCACCAAACGATTCAGAATACCTAACGGTTTTAGATGGTCCTCCGCATCAATGGCACCCAAGCCAATATAGACCGCTTGATGCTTCGGAACGCAAAAGGCGATCCCCCCTTCCCTTCTCCTTAAATGCACTGCGTAATCGGGATGCTCGATTTCGAGATCAAATGACTCATCGTCGAAACGGATCACCTTCAAGTCGACCTTCTGCGGCGCGCCGTCGATTATTGGCGCTCCCTTACCTGTCAAAGTGAACTGCCCGACTTTTCCGGCCACCAATTCCAACCAAGGCGACAACTCCTTCGAGAGTCGACTGCCATCGTCGGCTTGCGCGAAACTAACAACCCATAAGCTTAAGATTAGATGGAAGAAAATGGTCGCCGAGTGACGCAATCTAAAATGCATGATGAGCACCTTGCACGAGAGGACGGAGCGACCAGAGGTTGATTAGTCAAACATCCGGCGTGGAGCCTTATGATTCTAGCCAGTTGCCATCAGCTCCAGCAACAGCACTCAATGTTTTTCACATGAATTGGCTATCGCTTCCCACTTCGAATTTTCCCTTAATGAAGTTGCACCTGCGTCGATACAGCTCACAACGGCAACTCCTCTCCGCTCGCGTCAAACTTCAGCCGCCGCCAATCAGATTCAAGCTTAACCTCACCACCCAGACAAGCTTGCCAGAGCTGCTCGGCAAGTCCCTTTCCATAGGATCGACTCAAGCCAGCAAAGGAAGTGGTCAACCGCGCGTTCGCTTCAATAAACCGCCACTGATCTGCTCCTTCGCATCGCATCAAATCGAATCCAACCCAACCGACCGCACCTTCACCTAGCGCCTTCAACGCATCGTCAAATGCCCCATCGATGCATTGCAAGCCTACAATTTCGCCACCTTGATAAATGATCTTTTCACCCAACACGAGCTCCTGTGAAACTAGCGGTAACCAGTGACTTCGACCGTGCGAGTCAACAATCACGGAACGACTGAATGACCTCCCCAGATGAAACGGCTGAACAACATAGCCCTCCGCGTCACCCTGAATCTTGCATTCAGCAATCGTGCTTAGTAGATTGCCTTCGTCGACCAACTTGATACCCTCGCAGCCCGCGCCGTCGCGAGGTTTAACGACCCACTTGGCCGACACGTTACGGTTCTCGTCCAACCACCGATTAGTAACCGAAGCTAACAACTGAGTTGCTGGATGCGGTATTTCCGCCCGCACCCATCGCTGAGCCGTCAGCCATTTATCGCAAGCGATATTCAGAAAACTCCCGTGGCAATTCATTAGTCGCGAACCGACATTCGATAGTCTTTCAATTGCCGACTGAAGTATGCCAGAAAACTCAGGCGCAATGATCAGTACAGCATCGGAGGATTTGGCTATGTGCCACCAACTAGCAGGCAAACCATTTACGAACTCGACTTGTGTAGACACGCGGAAACGCTGCGCGAGCTCTGCGGTCTCATTCTCTGTAAACAACCGATGATCGACGCTCAACAAAACCTCGTGCCCCTCCAACCGGAAGCCATCGGCCACGGTTTCCAGCATCGCCTTTCCCTCCTGACGCAACGAACCCGCGACACTGTCGGGTGCCACTGCCTGCAACCCGCCACCGGTTATCCATTCCAGCACACCGATTCGCCCCATTCTTCGCTCACTATTTGATCTTGGTCGATGAATCCACTATCTTGACAGTCCGTTTCGCCCCACGTCGGCCTCAACTGGAACAATCATGAGCCAAGGAAATTCGTTTGAACAGCAACCGTATCCGCCGCAGCAACAATATCCTCCGCCACGCGGATCGGGAATGAGCACAGGCGTCGTCATCGCAATCGTAGCCGCAGTGGTTGCCATTCCGATGCTGCTGGTCTGCGTGGGAATATTGGTGGGCTTGTTGCTCCCTGCCACTCAGGCGGCCCGAGAAGCAGCTCGACGCATGCAGTGCTCCAATAACATGAAGCAGATTGCGTTGGCGATGTTCAATTATGAATCGACTTATAAAACATTTCCGCCGGCTTACACAACCGATGCCAATGGCAAACCGCTGCACAGTTGGCGAACGCTCATCTTACCCTACATGGAACAGCAAGCGCTTTATTCGCAAATCGATCTTAACAAACCCTGGGACGATCCCGTTAATTTGCCATTTAGCCAGATGGCCATTCCGGCGTATGCCTGCCCATCCGGACATACCGACTCGCCAGAAAAAACGTGCTATCAAGTAATCGTCGACCCCTCTGGCATTTTCAGCGGTCCGACCCCGTGCCAAATTCGTCAGATTTCCGACGGCACCAGCAACACGCTGCTAGTGATTGAAACGGAATCGGAAAACGCCGTCCCCTGGATGGCTCCAGTGGATACCGACTTACCAACCTTCTTGACGCTTGGCCAGCACGTCGTCCCCAATCATGTCGGCGGTTGCAACTCGAGCTTCGCAGATGGCTCCGTCAAGTTTCTCTCGACCAGCCTTGATTCGCAAACCGCCCAATCGCTGGTCACTAAAGCGGGCGGTGAAGTGATCGGCGCAGGTTTTTAAGCGGCTAGTGCCACGTCTTCGTAAACGCAGAACGAACCTCCGCTGGTTCGTTCTGTAGTCGAACGTTTAGCTCCACCTAAAGTGCGAATCAGCGCCGACTTACTCAGCGCCCACTTACTGCGCACCTTTACGACCAGGTCGATAGCCTTTGGTCGTTCGGTCGCGGCGTTCTTTCTTGCCACCCTTTTTCGCACCTGACTTTTCACCGTTCGGAATCGTGTGCACATACTCACCGCGGAATCGAGCGTTTGCGTCCTCGCGGCGACGCAATAATGCTTCCTTCGGTGGATTCGCTGGTATCAGCGCATCGCAGCCATCACCAATCAGGTCCGTGCGGCCCGCTTCACGCAGCGCCTCGCGAACTTCAAAGTAGTTCTCAGACTTGAAGAACTGCATCAACGCACGCTGCGTTTTACGGTCCCGCAAACCCTTGGCTATAAATACCGGTTTTTTGGTGAACGGATCAACGCCCGTGTAATACATGCAAGTTGCTACATCAAGCGGCGCAGGAATAAAGTCTTGAACCTGATCGGGCTTGTAGCCATTCTGCTTTAAGAACACCGCCAAGTTAATCATCGCATCCAAGTCGCTGCCTGGATGACTCGCAATGAAGTACGGTATCAAGTACTGTTTCTTACCCGCCGCCTTCGACTGCTCATCAAAAACTTCAGCAAAGTATTCGAAGTCATCGTTAGCCGGTTTGCGCATTTTGAACAGCACATCAGGGTCCACATGTTCCGGAGCAACTTTCAAGTGCCCGCCCACGTGATGCTCGGTCAACTCCCGAATGTACTCGGGACTCTGCCGCGCCAAGTCCATCCGAATGCCGCTAGCCACAAGCACTTTCTTTACGCCGTCGACTTTGCGAGCTTCCCGCATCAGCTCAATGACTGGTTGGTGATCTACGCCCAGCAACTTGCAGATTTTCGGATGCACACAGGATTGGCGACGACACTTGGCTTCGACCTCCGGCTGCGTACATTTCATCTGATACATGTTGGCAGTCGGACCGCCGATATCGCTAACCGTTCCTTTGAACTGCTTGTCCTTGGCCAGTTTCTCGATCTCGCCGATGATGCTCGCTTTGCTGCGAGACTGAATCGCGCGGCCCTGATGCGCTGTGATTGAACAAAATGTGCAACCGCCAAAACACCCGCGCATGATCGTGACAGAGTCCTTGATCATCTCGTGAGCCGGAATCGGTTCCTGGTAGCTCGGATGAGCCCGACGTGTGTAAGGCAATCCGTAGATACGATCCATGGCCCCTTCAGAGATGGGCAACTGAGGTGGATTCACTACGACCGCTTGATTGGCATGCCATTGCAACAATCGCTTGGCGTTGTAGGGATTGGTTTCTTGGTGAATGATTCGAGTCGCTTCAGCGAACTGCATCTTATCCGCCACGACCTCTTCGTAACTCGGCAAAGTCAAAACATCGCTGGGCACGGCTTCCGAAGCGCCGAGCGCATATGCCACACCACGCATGTCGCGCAGTTCCTTAACCGACTCGCCCGCTTCTAAACGCTGTGCGATTTCAACGATCGCGTTCTCGCCCATGCCAAAAACGACTAAATCCGCCTTGCTGTCCAGCAAAATGCTTTTGCGAACCTTGTCGCTCCAATAGTCATAATGCGCCAGTCGCCGCAGCGATGCTTCTACACCGCCTGCAATCACGGGAACACCTTTGAAAGCCTCTCGAGCTCGCTGGCAATAACTGAGCGTCGCTCGATCTGGCCGCAACCCAATCCTGCCACCTGGCGAATAGGCGTCGTCGTTGCGGACTTTTTTGTTGGCGGTGTAGTGATTGATCATCGAGTCCATATTTCCAGCACTAATGCCGAAAAACAGACGCGGTCGTCCAAATCGTTTCCAGTCTTCACACGAGTGCCAATCAGGCTGCGAGATGATCCCAACGCGATAGCCGGCCGCTTCTAACGTCCGCCCCAGAATGCTCATCGCAAAGCTAGGGTGGTCAATGTAAGCATCCCCCGTGACAATGACCACATCGATCTCGTCCCACCCCCGCTCGCGAGCCTCTACCATGGACATCGGTAGCGGCCGGGGGGCGACTTTCCCCGTAGGTCCGCACATTTCCGGCAAATTCGTGAGAAATCGGTCGGCCGTTTGAGCCTCACCGAGGACCGGCAATTGAAATGCAGACACGCTGGCAACACCGTATTCAAGAGTTTTTTCTACTGGACGCCCTCCATTGTATCTATCGAGTCGAATTCTGTCGAAAGCTAAATCCTCGATGCGTTTTCCTTCCCGATCCACAGCGAATAGGGCCAATCGGTTCGTTTGCCCAAAAACGAGCCGCCACCTCGAGCTCTCGCCAAGCATCAAAAGCCTCGGACAGTTAGGCTCTTGCATCGCAACCAAGTTTTGGAAACGATAAATTGGAAATGATAAACACGTAGGCCCAGTCTGTCTGCACCTGCCACCACCGTCTGCTATCCGTGCTATCCCTGCTCCGATCCCGCGCCGCAAAGCTCAACCATGCCCATTTATGTTTACGAGATCGTTCGTGATGACAATGAAGAAGGGGAAACCTTTGAAGTGCTTCAGGGAATGAACGAGCCCCCGCTGACACACCATCCCGAAACCGGTGAACGGGTACGACGCTGCCTCTCCGCTCCCGCGATCACCGGTACGTGGTCTGACTCCAAAAGCAAATCTCGCTTAAGCGACAAAAACTTGAGCGACAAAGGGTTTACAAAGTATGTGAAAGCCGGCGATGGGATGTACGAGAAAACGGCTGGAAAGGGCCCCAGCAAAATTTCTGCCAGCGAACTAAAACGTCGGCAGCAAGGCAACTGAACTCGTCGGCCTGCAAGCGGAATTCAAAGTCGACAGACTTTTGCCCCCACTCCCAAAAGTCCAGAATTCAATTGCGAGTTACCGCTTCATCCAGATTGAGTACGAGATTACCCAGCAAGGTATAGGCGGCCAATTCATTCGGCTCGAGCGTCGAGCTCGGTTGGCTCTGACCAAAGTGAATCAACTTTTGCGCGCCGTCAGCATCCGCTTCAAACCGTTTCTTGAATCCCGCTAGCGCCGTTGCAAGCTGCTCCATCTCAGCCTCGTCGGGGACTCGGGCAAGCACCAATCGAAACAGGGTGCTGATGCGAGTCTTATCATCTGCTGCAGATTGTGTCAGCACGCGTTCCCCGAGCGCTCGCGCCGCTTCCACATGCTGCACATCATTCATTAACTGCAGCGCTTGCAGCGGCGTGTTACTCCGTTCGCGAACTGGACAGAACGTTTCACGGTTCGGCGCATCAAAGTTACTCATAAACGGTGGCGGCGCCGTCCGCTTGATAAATCCGTAAAGACTACGGCGATACAAGTCAGCTCCTTCGCTCTCCAAATAATATCGGGTGTTGCTATCGCCATATCCCAACGGCTCCCAAATATTCGGAGGCTGATAACCATTGAAACCTGGCCCACCCATACGAATGTCCAGCAATCCGCTCGTCGCGAGCGCCGCATCTCGAACTTGCTCAGCATCCAGACGAATCCGTGGCCCACGCGCCAAGTAGCGATTGGCTGGATCCGCCGCAATGTTCTCTGCACTCACGTTCGATTGCTGCTTGAAGGCAGCCGTGGTCAACAACATTCGAACCAACCGACGGACGTCCCAACCAGAATTCCGGAAGTCACTTGCTAACCAATCAAGCAATTCAGGATGACTAGGCGGTGTTCCCTGCGTCCCGAAGTCATCGCTCGTTTTGACTAAGCCGGTTCCGAAAAACTGCTGCCAAAATCGATTCACCGCCACCCTGGCAGTAAGCGGATGATCATTGCTAACCAACCAGTTGGCCATATCTAAACGCGTGGCTCGCGATCCATTTGCAACCGTCAATGGCGGTAAACAAGCGGGCGTTCCTGGCGAGACCTTCTCGCCCGGTTGATCATACTGCCCACGCAACATCACAAATGCATCGCGAGGTTTTTCAAGTTCACCGTAGACCAGAGAGAAAGGGATCGAGTCTTGTAGCGTCGCGAGCTCGATTGACAATCGTTGCCAAGTCGTGCGCGCTAGGTTGACTTCAGAGGGAACAATTCTAGCAATATGCTTGACGAACTGACTTCGAATTTGAAACTCGGTTCCTTCGCTAATGCCCTCGCGCTTCCCTTCTTTCAATACATCAGCCACTTCTTTCGGAACTACCGGAAGCGATTTGCCTTTCGCATAAGCCCACCATGCGTCGAGCGATCCCCGCGGATCTCCACTGGCTGCTTCACTCCCGTTGATCGCCAAACCATCCCACCAACAAATACCGCCAAACTGTGCGAGCACGAACGAATCCACTGATTTTCCGGGCTCCAAGTTCAACTTGTCCATCGGAATAGAAACCTTGGTCCATTCACCTGGCTTCGGCAAATCGCCCAACCGCACTTGATTGGCTGAGTTAAATTCGCCCCGCCCGAGCACCGCCACATCACCCAAGCCAAAGCGTCGCTGGCCCCCGTTCGTGTTGAGCTCAATCATCACGGCGCGAGGAGGATGCCGTTTGTCGATACGCAGCCAGACTTCCAGTTCAGGTTGTTGCGGTATGCAACGAGGGACCAAACCGCCATCCACACTCTGCTGGTAATAGTCGCCAAACTCTTGTCGCAGCGCGCGTGCACCAACTGGAATCGGCATCTGTTCCGTAGTCGACCAAACCTCTGCGTTCCGCGAAGTGTTGCGCTGCGAAGCTCCAACCGGCAAATCGTCATCCAACCAAACATCATGCACTCGCTTTGCATTCGCATCGAGTGAGGTGGTCAGTCGGGTGAAATCATCCCATTTGCTTACGGCCTTATCCGCCCCTTGTTGCAGGGAACTATCCGCCGCCGTTTCCAATTCTTTCAATCGAGCGAGCTCCAAATCTTGCGCTGGAGTCGAAAGCGAAACCACCGGCGGCGTATCAATCGCATTCCCATCCATGGCTGGATCCGAGTTGCTGTAGTAGAACGCATACAGCGAATAGAACTCTTTCGCAGACAAGGGATCGTATTTATGATCATGACAAACCGCGCAGCCCGCGGTCAAACCCATCCAGGTCTGCACCGTCGTGCTCGCACGCTCCACCGCATAGCGGTACAAAAACTCTTCGACCAACGCACCGCCTTCACCCGTGGTCACGTTGCAACGATTAAAACCCGTCGCCGCCCGTTGGCTCTTGGTCGCATTAGGAATCAAATCACCCGCGACTTGTTCGATGGTAAAATCTTTGAAAGACTTATTCGTATTGAACGCATCGACCACCCAATCTCGATAACCCCAGATCGCACGTACATTGTCCAAGTGCAAGCCGTGCGTATCGCCATAACGCGCCACATCGAGCCAATGTCGAGCCATCTCTTCACCGTGTTGCGGTGACTGCAAGTAGCGATCCACCATACGCTCGTAAGCGGTCGGCGAACTATCGAGCAGAAATGCGTCCAGCTCATTCATGGTCGGCGGCAACCCAGTCAACGCAAACGACACGCGACGAATCAGCGTGGGCTTGTCAGCCTCCGGTTGAGGCGCGAGCTTTCTCTTCAAAATTTCCGCCGCAAGAAATTTGTCGATCGGGTTCCCCTGCCAGTTCGCAGGAGCCGCTTCGACATTCGGAATGCTAGGACTCGCAATAGGTTCGAATGACCAATGCTCTTGATAGCGCGCCCCCTGTTCAATCCACTGACGCAGCGTCTCTTTTTCCTCAGCCGACAACTGCCGATTCGCGTCAGGCGGAGGCATCACGGCATCTGCATCCGTTGACAAGATCCGCAACCACATTTGGCTTTCATCCAGCTTGCCCGGCACAATGGCCGCCACTTTGTCTTCGCCGCGCTGTGCAAAAGCACCCGCTGGGATATCGAGACGCAAGTCTGCTTGCCGCGCCTTTTCATCTAACCCATGACAGCGCAAGCAAGCTGCAGCCAAAATCGGCCGCACGTCACGATTAAACTGCAACGCATCGTCCGCCTGCAGCGAACGCTCACACGTCCACGGAGAAAAGGTGACTGTCACCCAAAGAATTGCCAACAGGTGGGACTTCAGCATCATGAATACTTCTTGGCGAGTTGATTTTGGCGAGCTTGTTTTCGGCAGTTGCCTATTGGGATCCAACCTGCTGGATCCAACCTGCTGGATCGAACCTACTGTACTCAAGCCAGCTGTGCTCAAGCCAGCTGTGCTCAAGCCAGCTGGGCTCAAACCAGCTGGGCTCGAACCTCACGGATCGCAACAAGGCTTTCAACCGAACACAAGGTGGGTTTAAACCGGCGTCCCCTAATATAACTGAAGCCCGCGAGTTTTTTCCAATCGGCCCTACTTTAGCGGGCGCTTTCCAAGCCGGTCGCGCCCCCCAGCGAAAATCTACCCGATGTGAATCTGCTTCAGCGCAGCGATCGCTTGAGGATCAGGTAAGATCGGCTGGCGCCCCTCCACCTTGAATGTCCCATGCAATTGCGTGCAGCCAGTCGATCTGAGGATCAACTCCGCGTTGGCTGGCCGTACGCCCGCACCCGGCAAAATCTCAATCCGGCCACGACTTTGAACCACCAATCGCTGCAACTGCCCAATCCCCGCTTCCGCCGTAACCGCGCCACCCGACGTTAGCACGCGCTGTACCCCAAGCTCAATTAACTGCTCCAGCCCAAGCTGCGGATCGCGTAGCTGATCAAACGCGCGATGCATGACTAGTGACTTTCCCGCCGAATGCTTGCGTAGCTCTGACATCCATCGCAGGTCGATCGCCCCCTCCTGCGTTAATCCACCCACCGCTACTCCATCGGCTCCGCTTGCCAGTAACTCATCGAGCTGCCTGAGCATGGCTAACTGTGTTGCGGGATCATAAGTGAAACTGACGGCATGCGGCCTCAGCATACAGATGATGGGCGGGCTATGAATGGATGTCGCCGCCATTCGCTTGACCGCAATTAAATCCTCGAGCGCAGGGGTGAGCCCATCAACGTCCAGCGACGAGTTCAGCTCAAGCCGGTCCGCGCCGGCTTTGATAGCAATCTCTGCTGCGTGGACTCCTTCGACACAAACTTCAATCAGTGGATGCATCTAGCAAACTTTGGTCAGGGTAGAGAACGTGAGTGCATTAACAGCAATTCTGCGAACCATAAGTTGTGGTTCTTCTCTTGTTGCGTCTGGGCGAGATAGTTAAAACCCAACGAGTAGAAATTCTATCTCGAGCATGGAGGCTCGTGTGTTAACAGTTCTTGTCAGCGTTTGCGTGCTGTCCTGCGCCGCACTTCAAACATCGCCCGACCAATCCACCGCTAAATCGTCACAGCAGTTATACGAGCAAGCCGCCAAAGCGATTGCTTCAGCGGACCCGCGCGCCGCTATCGTACCGCTAGAACAACTGATCGAAGTCCAACCGAAATCCTCATTGGCGTGCGTCGCAGCCGTCCATCTTGCGGAGTGCTATATCGCTGTCGAACGTGCGCAAGATGCAGCCAAGCTCCTCGAGAAATGGACTGAGCGTATCTCGCAAACGTCCCCGACCATGGCACTGCCCAACAACCTCGAAGCTCAGCACTTGCGAGTGTGGCTGCAAGCCTCGAAGCGCATCACCGATGATTCTTCAGCCATCCAGTCGCTCGAAATATTTCAATCCCGACTGCGTCAAATGAACATCTCCTCAGCCGCTGAGAATGAACCCATAATTCCAGAATCCAATACAATCCACGACGCTCATAACGAGGCTCAAGCTGCGAAATTGCAAGCGGAAGCTCGCACAGAACTCATACGTCGCCTAATCGCCTCCGGAAACTTGGAAACCGCTGCCACACAAATCAGCGAACTAATAAAGTTGAACAGCGATCCAGTAAGTCCCGATGTGCAATTACTGTACGCCATGGTCTTCCAGCAAGTGGGCGATCACGACAAGTCACGGAATTCGCTTCACGCACTGCTCACCGTCGAACCACCAACGCCCAGCCACCTGATTGCGCGCCTCGAACTTGCAACCTATGCGATGCAAGCACGCGAGTATGAAACAGCGCGAGAAACACTGCGTCCGATCATTGATGCAGAGGCGAGTGAGCGAGGCTTCAGTCCAGCACAAGACTGCCGATTCCGATTGCTTTGGTCCGAACTCGAACTCGTTCAAGGTAACCCGTCGCGCAGCCTCGAAGTGCTGCCCAACCCGGATGCTTTGAAGTTGCTAGACGATTCGCAGGTGATCGCCGTGCGATTCGGCCGAGCAGAAGCCGCCGCAAATGCGGGCAAGAACTCGTTGGCATTAGAAGAATTGCAATGGTTGAGCGATCGGGCTGCAACGAATTCTGACGAACCGAGCTGGGCGGTAACCGTCGCACTGCGTCAGTGTGAGTTGCTCTTGAAAACTAAACAGTACAACAGGCTGATTGCCGCTGCGGATGAGGCAAAAATTCGATTTGGAGATTTTGCACGGCTGCATGAATTCGATTACCTGCTCGCGCGTGCCGCAATGCTTCAAGTCGACTTCGAAAAGGCTCGTGGGCACCTGAATTTAATTGCAGAATCTACGACCGCGAAGAACTCATCCGCCGCAGCACGTGCTCAATGGATGCTCGGGGAGACCTACTTCTTGGAACAGAACTTCACTGCCGCCCTCACTGCTTATAAACCCGTCACCGAGCAAGACAGCTTTCAAACTTGGCAGACCCTCGCGTTCATGCAAACCGCTAAATGTCACGAATTGCTAAACCAAACCCAGGCAGCGATCGCTGCTTATCAGAAAGTTCTCGCGAATTCGAAAGATGAAAAAATCCGCCAAGAAGCTGCCTCAAGAATCGAAGTTGTAGAAAGAATCGCTAACAGCGCTAAGGCGCAACCACTTCGTTAACTTACCAGCCACATTATCTGTTGCTGCGAGTTGCCCAGTTCCCCAAATAGCTCGTAGAACTTATCGCCCGACTACTGAAACCTTGCAGGCACTTGAACATGCGAAACGTCAATCTTCAAAGCACGCTGCACTTCGTTGTATTCGGGTTACTGCTATCCGCTGGTGCCTCAAGTGCGACGGGACAGGCACCGCCACCTCCAAGCTTTCAGAACGGCAATGGTTTCAACCAATCATTCCCAAACCAGTCCCAAAATCCGCAATATAACAATCAGAACCAACCCGCTGCCCGCATCGCTTCCAATCCAGCCATCAATCCGCTACCCACGGCCAGCAATCCATCAACCAACCTCAACTCGCCCGAAGCACCCGCGGACGCGAGTGGTGAATCGTCAATCCCGATGGGCAATTTGCTCAACGTGATTCGCCAAGGTGGTATCTTGATGTTACCTATCATCGCCTGTTCGTTCGTGATGCTGATCTTTGTGATGGAACGTTTGCTGTACCTGCGCCGAGCGAGAGTGATCCCTCGCCCATTTGTTCGCGGTGTGATCGAGCAACTAGAACAGCAACAACTTGGAAGAGATGAAGCACTCGCATTATGCGAAGAGAACGGCAGCCCTATTGCCGAGATCTTTACCGGCGCGCTTAAGAAATATGGACGGTCAGCGGTCGAAGTCGAGCAAGCCGTGGTTGATGCCGGCGAACGCGTGGTCAGCCAGATGCGCAAGTACTTGCGACTGTTCAACGCGATCAGTAACTTGACTCCGCTGCTGGGACTTTTAGGTACGGTCCTCGGCATGATCGATGCGTTCAATACAATCGCTAGGGCCGACGCGATGGGAAGGCCTGAACTGCTGGCCGGCGGTATTGGAACGGCCCTCATTACAACCGCCGCAGGCTTAGTCGTGGCGATTCCGTCGTATGCTGCCTATGCATTCTTCCTAGGCCGTATCGACAAACTAATCCTTGAAATGGATGCACACGCTCAAAGCATCGTAGAGATCATCAGTGCCGAAGGATTACAAGAATCCGGCAAATCGCGAAGCCGTTCACGCAGTCGCGCCGCTTAATAAAGCCGATCAACCCCAAGGAGTCGGAAGGGATGCCACTCAAAACTTCTTCGCTTGAAGAACTTCCTAGCGTTAATCTGACGTCGATGATCGACGTTGTATTTTTGCTGATCATTTTCTTCATGGTTGGAACTCAGTTTACTAACAGCGAACGCCAAATCGATTTGCAGCTGGCAAATGTTGGCGAATTGAAACCGATGGTGGCCCCGCCTGACCAACGCGTGATTTCGGTCAACGAGTTTGGACAGTGTCATCTCGATGGCCAACCCGTTTCCATAGAGCAGTTGACGCAGCAATTGAACACCATGCGAGCCCGTTATCCAGGCCTGCGTGTGGTCGTGCGAGCCGATCAAAAGGTCGCCTTGCAGCATGTCGCCGCAGCCAGCGCTGCTGCACAGCGAGCCGGCGTGACAAGTTTAAGCTTAGCCGTCAACAGCTCCAGGCAAGTCAACCGTTAAAAGCGCTCGTGCATCGAGCGCGTGAGTGCAAGCGCATGTGGGTGATCAGTTCCATCTTCGACTCCGCCTATCGCGCCTGGGCTTACGTCACTCACGGTCGCACATTCGCGGTCATTTTGGGTATTGGATTCGCGCTGCTGGCCATCACGCTACTGATCGCTTCGCGAACACGCTGGGGTCAAACCAAACCCTTGACCAAGTGCGTTGTGCTCAGCATTCTCGCGCACGTGTGGCTGCTCATGTATGCGTATGGTACCCGCATCATCTTGCCGCAGGGCGATCCCCACGGCCGCGAACACTCCATGGCTATCTCTATGGAAAATTCGCTCGGAGACGCAGCCGACTACACTGAAGCACCAACCGAAGAAGCTGAAACACTCGACACCGCCAACTCGGAACCAGCACCCGCTTGGGAGCAACCGGCTCCGCTCGAAGAACTGACTCGACCCGAGTTACCGCCATCGAATATCGCAGCAGACCTCAAAGCCGTCGTCGCTCCACCTTTGCTGGAAGACTTCAAGCCCACGCCGCTCCCCAGCATTCCACCAGAACTGGCAAGTAAGGCTGACCAAACACAATTACCCGAAGTCACAGAACAAGCAACTGCACCGGTGCTTCCACCCGCGTTGGAACAGTTCTCGCCAGCCTTACAAACAGTCGCGAATCCTCCTCAGTCGACGCTGCCCAACTCACCGCCTCCCCTCCAGCCGCCCCCACCAGCGGAAGCAGCCCCGGCAGAGTATCAACTCCGCCAATCACAAAACCGCCTGCAGCTTGCGATGCCCTTTGGAGCCGATGCCGATAGCGAAGCAGCCGTTGAAGCAGGTTTAATTTGGTTAGCAAGAGCTCAATCACCCAACGGTTCGTGGAATGCGAAGCGATTTGGTGGCGGCACCGAGACACAAGCCCTCGGTGAACATCGTCACGGGACCGGTGACCGAGCCGACACGGGTGTCAGTGGACTTGCGCTCCTGGCATTTCTATCCGCGGGACATACTCACTTTGAAGGTGACCACCGAACGGTGGTCGAGCAAGGGCTGAACTACTTGATCGATGCTCAGATGCCTTCGGGTGATCTGTCTGGTCCAAAACAGATTGGACAAGATGCAAGCGTTATGAATGCTCGCATGTACTGCCATGGTATCGCCACACTCGCGCTGGCAGAAGCCTATGCGATGACCCATGACGAACGACTCCAGTCGACATTACTCAAAGCCGCACAGTTCACGATTAATGCTCAGGATGTTCGTGGCGGTGGATGGCGCTATCGTGCAGGTGATTCGGGTGATCTCAGTCAGTTTGGTTGGCAAGCGATGGCCCTGCGAAGCATCGAACGCTCCGGTATCGCTGTGCCGATCGAAGTCAAACGCCGCATGCAGCGTTTTCTGGATAGCTGTGCAGCAGGCACTGCGGGCGGGCTGGCAAGATATCAACCCGGTCAAGGACCCACATCGGAAACTATGACTGCAGAAGCGCTAGCGTGTCGACTGCTCATCGGCTATCCCCTGTCCTCACCCGCTCAGCGCGAAGCCACACAACTGATCATGTCGAACTTGCCCGGTGCGAAGCAAGACAATGTTTATTACTGGTACTATGCCACGTTAGCCATGTTTCAACTGCAAGACGCCAATTGGACGCGCTGGAATCAAGCCTTGAAACAACGCTTGCTTACCACGCAACTACCTGCTTATGATGAGCAATCCGGCAGTTGGGATCCCGATCCACTGTGGGGAGGATACGGCGGCCGCGTCTACTCAACAGCCATGAGTTGTCTGTGTTTAGAAGTCTACTATCGCTACCTGCCCATGTATCAACCAACGAACGTTGCCAACACGTCCGGCCACGCGCCCCGCAGGTAGTTCCACCATCGCGCTCTCTGCGTTCTCGTTCCCAGGCTCTGCTCGGCAACGAGTCCAATCCTGGCGTTTGCCAATTAAAACTCGAGCCTTTTCGTTGGGTGAGAGTTTCTTAAGGAGTGCTTCAATGAGGTTCGCTATTTGGATTCAACTCACTTTCACGGCATGGGTTTCTCTGAGTGCAAGCTCGTTGGTCGCGGGCATGCCCATCAAGCTACGCGTGCTGACTTACAACATCCATCACGGCGAAGGGACTGACGGAAAAGTTGATTTAGAGCGCATCGCAAAAGTAATCTCAGCTCAGCAACCTGACCTCGTGGCACTCCAAGAAGTGGACAATCGCACGAAACGCACAGGCGGTGTGGACCAGACCCTGGAACTCGCCAAGCTCACGGAGTTGCATGGTCGGTTTGCGAAGCAGATCGACTATGAAGGAGGCGAGTATGGCCAAGCGGTGTTGTCAAAGTTCCCAATCGCTGATTTGCAAATCCATGTACTGCCTGGTCGACCCGAGCGTGAGCAGCGCATCGTTGGAGTTGCAAAAATTCGGATCCATGATTTAGAAGTCAACTTTGCGACGACACACCTACATCATGCGCGACGTGATTTGCGATTGGAGCAAGCGGTTGAATTGAATCGGCTTTTTCAGATGCAAAAACTACCTTCGATTGTGGTGGGTGATACGAACGCAGTGCCCGCTGAGGAAACAACAATCGAGTTGGCCAAGCAATGGCTGTTGACTCGCGGTGAGCATGCCGGGACCGGAAAGTTGTGGACCTTTCCATCAATTCATCCAACGAAGCAGCTCGATTACATTGCAGCGAGGCCGATAGCCGATTGGAGGCTGGTCGAAGTGCAGGTGATCGAAGAACAACTCGCCTCGGATCATCGTCCACTGCTCGCGGTGATCGAATTTCAACCGCCTGAAACCGCCCCGAACAGGTAGCGTCACTTGATGTCTATGGTAGGTAACAAAAATCTTCACGGAATCTACAACAACGCGGCTCCACTGTTCCAAGCCGATGTTTGTTAAAGTTGAGATCAAGCTTCCCGCTTGACCGCCCTCCCCTCCCCTGCCCTGCTCCACTCCTACACCTGCTGCGAGATCAACCATGCGTTATCCATCGCTGTTACATTTGTTTCACGCACCTCTGCTCTTGGCCTGCTGCCTCTCTGTCGTTAGCACGTCAGTCCACCGCGTGTTCGCAGCCGAACTTATTCAATTGACCGCTGAGAACTACACAACGTTTGTCCCAGCGGGTAAAGAGACCGATGCGATTATCGGTGACTGGGTAATCCGCAATGAACAGGTCACAGCGGTGATCGCGCAGCCAATCTCCGGGCGCAACGCAAACATGACCGTGAGGGGCGTCTCTGGAATGATCATCGATTTGACACGACGCAATCATGCGAACGATCAGCTCGGTTGCTTCTATCCTGGTGGCGGCCGCTATCTCTTCGACCTCGCAGAATCTACCAAGTCGCTGAGCGTTGTGGCAGACGAAAAAGCGGTCGACTTGTCGAGTGCTAAACGGGTCGACGCAAAGAGGCTCCAGGTGAGTCTGACTGGCAAACCGATTACGGATAACCAAACTGAAGCTCGGGTGACTTATACGATTCGTGATGGCCAAGGCTGGATTGAATATCAGGTTGAAGTCACCAACCAAGCGCCTACAGCTCAAAAAATTACGGCTCAAGATTCACTACGCTGCGATGGAAGTTTGTTTCGGTTCGGCAATGATGATTCAACGCGTTTGTTCTTCGCTGAAGATGCTTACTTTGGTCAGTGCTATGGTTTTTTGCCCAATGAAGGGGTCTTTGAACGCAGTGCGGACAAACGGACTCTGTTGCTTAAGTCCACCCAGGCGAGCGAGGTAGAAGTTGCCAGCGGTGATAAGCTCTCATGGGGTGGCAAGCTCTACTGTTCCCAAGGTTTGCCCGGCGTCCGAGGGTGGGCTGAGGCGATGGCAACCAACCAGACGACATTCATGCTGCAATTAAAACTGCAATCACCGTCAGGTCCAATCGAGCATGCGCGCGTCGAGATTTTCGCCGGCGAGAAGTCGCTGGGCACAGTGGACTCCGATGCAACTGGATTTGTACGCACCGAGCTGATGCCTGGCAAATACTTAGCAAAGATTCGATCGATTGGACGCGATGAACGCGAACAAGAATTCGAGCTCGTTGATAAACCGCTGACTGAAACGCTGAGCTTACCGGTGGCCAGTCGCGTGCAAGCGGCGATTGTGGACGGCGATGGCAAGCCGATTGCTGCAAAGGTGCAATTTATTCCGGTCGGGGAAACACCCATGCCTGACTTTGGGCCCGATTCGGCGATGGCCGCCATTAAAAACGTGGTGTACTGCGCCAATGGAAAATTTGAACAAGCGCTTACACCTGGGAAATACCAAGCGTTGATCAGCCACGGGCCGGAGTACGATGCTGACACTCAAGACATCGAAGTTCGTCCAGGTCAGCTCTTACAGCTAAAGTCCTCTCTCAAACGGACCGTCCTTACGCCTGGTTGGGTCAGTTCCGAATTCCACAGTCACAGCAGTCCGTCAGGTGACAACGTATCCCATCAAACCGGACGCGTACTCAACCTGTTAGCAGAGAATATCGAATTCGCACCGTGTACAGAGCACAATCGCATCGACACTTACGAAGACGATCTACTGCTGCTCAAAGCAACCGGAGCTATGGCAACTTGCACTGGCATGGAGCTGACTG
>JANPLP010000951.1:0-2408 GCA_031426595.1 Planctomycetia bacterium
TTTTGGTTCCAACGCGGCCTCGGTATGAAGCCCTTGTCCGAAATCCATCAAGTCGAATCGTATGCAGAAGCGATCGCCTTGGGCGCCGCGGAGACTTGGCGAAGATTTAAAGAAGTCCTGAGTGTGTTGCGAATGTTAGCAACAGGGAAACTCGGCGCTAGCGGCCTTGGCGGACCCATCAAGATTTTCCAAGCCGCTGGGCAAGAAGCTAGCCAAGGCGTATCCCGCTTGCTGTTGTTCCTCACCTTTCTCAGCGCGAACTTAGCAATCTTAAACTTCCTCCCCATCCCTGCACTTGATGGCGGCCATATGGTTTTCTTAACCGCAGAAGCCATTCGCGGCAAACCTGTCAATGAAGCCTTGCAAGTTCGTTTGACACTTGTCGGTGTTATGTGCCTTCTATGCTTGATGGCTTTCGTGATCGTAAAGGATGTCGTCGATCTCATCCCCTAACCCTGCTTTTACCCTAGTTTTCGACGCCGTCGGTACGTTAATTAAAGCAAGTCCAACGGTCGCGGAAGCTTATCTTGCTACCGCCCTCCAGTTCGGCTGGAGGGGCTCACTTGCCGATATCGACTCGCGTTTCCGCGCTGCGTTCACCAGCCAATCAGGCCGCGCGCACGACCCGCAAACCAACGAGGAACTCCAACGCATTCGCTGGCGCGAAGTAGTTGGAAATGTTTTTCATGAGTTACCGGTGCGTCAAGTCGACGGCATCTTCGATGCTTTGTGGACTCACTTTGCACAGCCCTCCTCATGGGAAATATTTCCCGATGCTCTAATCGCAATTGAACTCTGCAACAAACGTCACATTGCCTGGTGCATTGGCTCGAACTTCGACGCCCGGCTGCATCAAGTTCTTGCTGGCCATCCCGAATTGGCACGCTGCCATCGCGTTTTTTGCAGTAGTGAAGTTGGCTTTGATAAACCTGCCGTTGGCTTCTTTCAAAGCATCGAACAAAGCCTCAAACTAACCAGCTCCCAACTCATCATGATCGGCGACGATCGTGAGTTGGACGCAGTCGCCGCCGAAGAAGCAGGCTGGATCGGCCTCCATCTCAACCGCCAACCTGAATCTGCAGCCACCCTCGAACTCGACGGCCCGCCTCAACTACATTCGCTCGATGAACTTGAACCCTGGCTGCTCTAGCAACTCTCCCATCTGCCCCCCTACAAGCTCTCCCCTACAAGCTCTCCCTACAAGCTCGAAGCGCCAGCGAGTGAATCCCCCCCAACCCCAACCCCCAGCTCCAAACTCGCTAACGATCGCAACACCCGTGTTGCTTCCCACGGGCCCCGAATCCATTCAACTTTGCTAACGCGCGATCTACCACCGACGGATTGACTTGCAATTCACCCGCCAGTGTTCGCAGGAAATGCACAAGAAACGAGGCCCGCACATCAGCCATCGCGCGACCGGTTTCAGTTTGCATCATCGCCGGCAACTTCAATAGCTTCACAAACAAATGGTCCAGTGAACTAGCTGCATCGTCCGCTTCGCGATCTACAGGGAACGGTTCTTCAGCGTGTAGCAATTGCCTTCCCATCGCCCCGCCCGTCATCAAGCAGCGTGCCAGGCCCAGCGCTCCCAACGCCTCCAATCGATCTGCATCCTGCACCGTCTTGGCTTCAATCGTCTCCGGTGCAATTGCGGCTGAAAAACTGTGCGCCGCAATCGCATGCGCCACTGCCGGAATCAAGTTGCGTTGGTAATCGATCAGCTCCAGGAATTCCGCGGCTCTGTCCGCCGCCATTCTCGACGCTTTGCCTCTCAGCGGAGAATCCTTCGTCACCACCACGCAATCATGCAGCCAAGCCGCGGGCAAAACCACATTAGGATCCGCCCCTTCTTCAATACCAATTCTCTCCGCTGCACAGACCACTCGCTTGACATGCCCCACATCGTGCCCTGCGTCAGCCTCCTTCATCTCCCGCCGCACGAACACCAAGAACGAACTTTCCCAGCTCTCTCGCCACGCTTGCCATCTTGCGGCCTCCGCCCCGCCATCATTCCCCCACAGCATATCCGAGCTCCTCTAGCATCAATTGGACTCTGGCATGAATTGAACTTCCCGCCTTTCAGTCTCGCGTTGCCGCACCACTCAGAGAATCATAGCTTCCTCCCTTCACTTCTAGTCATCGCGTGCGATATTGCATGAACTTCGCCCCCCGCCTATACTTTCACGCTCGAAACGCAAGCAGGTTTCCCAAGGGCGGTTAGCTCAGTTGGTTAGAGCGCAACGTTGACATCGTTGAGGTCGCTGGTTCGAATCCAGTATCGCCCACTTATCCTTATCTGAATCCCTTGGAAAAGTGCGTTTTCCTTGGGATTTCTTCGTTTTTGTGTCGCCGCTTGCGACGCTTTGCGAGCCATTTCCGACGCTTACTGCTTCGGGTTTTACTTCGGG
>JANPLP010000952.1:0-3199 GCA_031426595.1 Planctomycetia bacterium
CCCAGGCGGCCGTAGAGCTTATCGCTCCCTGCGTCGCCGGAGATAACATCGTCCCCAGCGTCGCCGCTAATGGTATCGATGCCATCGCCACCGCGCAGCAGGTCATTGCCGGCGCCGCCATAGATCTTGTCGTTCTTGCCATCACCGTAGACCGCGGAACTCAGCCGGCGACCAACTGATTTCTGTTGTAGAATTTTGCCGGTCGCAGCATCGATCACATCTAATTTTCCACCGTCCTCGCAAGCGTACAAGCGTCCGTTCACGAGTATTGGTTGGCTACCTTCAACGCTATGAGCATTGATCTTCCACTTCAGCGACTCCTCCTTGATTTCTCCTTCGGCTTTGCCGTCGAAGGCAACTATCGCCCCCAGAATTCGCGGATCAGCGGTGTTCTGCTCGCGATGACCGGCATACACGATATCCTCAGCAACCAAGACCGGAGTATTAATCCCACGGCTCGACAAGTCATAGCTCCATATGACTTTGCCAGTGCGAGGCTGCACGGCGTAAATGAAGCCGTCCCCAGCCCCAAATACCATGGCTGCTTGTCCGTTAAAGACAGTTAAAAATGGAGTCGAGTAGGTCGTGTCTTCCGGTCGCAACTGAGTGCTGAGAAACCATACGGCTGCTCCACTACGCTTATCGAAAGCGACGAAGCGATGCGCGGGAACTGCATTTTCACCGTATTGAGTCATCACTCCGCTAATGATCACCAAGTCATCAATGACGACAGGAAAATTTGTACGACCACCATAAGTACTCAGCATCCCGTACTCTTCGCTCATCGCATGGTCCCATATCGCTTCACCGGTTTCCCCGTTAAGACACTTGAACTGGCAACCCAAACCTAACCAAAAAATGTTGCCTGTTGTGGGATCGCCGATGACGGATGACCAACCGACGCGCTCTGCCGGTGCATCCGAGAGGAACACATTGTGATGGTGCGACCACAATTCCGCTCCCGTCTTAGCATCCAAGCAGACAACTTGTTCACCCTCCTCGGTCGTTTCAGGCTTGTAACGAGTAACCAGATACAGCTTGCCGTTCATCGTAATAGGAGTGCTGCGCGATGCATACTCGGGCTTGGACCATAGCAAATTCTCGCCTTTGGGCGACCAAGTTGAAGGGAGGTTCTTCTCGCGCGAGATTCCGTTGGCTTCTGGTCCTCGCCACTGAAACCAATCTGCTGGTTCCACAGCGTTAATGTTTCCAGGAGTGCCTAACGTGGCACTCAGGGCGAGCAGAGCTAGTCCGCACAGCCATCGGCCCAAGTATGGAAAGTTGCAAGTTGCTTGCGATTGTGTCTTCATGCCTTCGAGCCTCTTGAGTTCGGATAGCAAGGTGGATGTTGAGCCCAGAATCGTGGTCGTCACGTTTGCGACGTAGCCATGTGGGTATCACTGGGTGTGAAGTAAAGTTGCTCTTGTGTCCTAAAGTATCTACTGAAAAGCGATTGTGATCTAGGTACCCCCAGTTTAGGTTGATGGATTCGCGCTGTTATCGAAACAGTGGAGAAATCCGGAATGGATGCGCCAGAGTGGCACGTTTAGGCGGGTGGCACATTCGTAGGCAGTGTGCACGTTGAGCCTGTATTCTAACAAGCCAGCGGCCCAAAGTTAACCGTCTGCTACGTGCGTTAAGTTGATTAAAGTTTTCTGAGGATCGACTTGTAGCCCCTAAAATCTGCCCGATGCTGGATCGCGCGACGGACAATTGCGCTGCGAGCAGTTCTAGTTCGGCTGCGTTCGTTTTACCTTCGTTCCTAAGCGGCTTGCACTGCCACCTTCAGCGTGCTCGCGTACTCACGAACCATCGCATTCCGCTTCGCTCCTGGTTGGACTCTTGCTCAAAGCACCACTCCACCAGCGCGCACTCGCAGATCGATCATCGCATAGACTCGACTTCGAAACGTGTCTTAAGGCTAAAAATCATCCGCTTTTAGCTTGTAACGAAGATCTGGAATATCGCTGCTGGCATCGTGTGGTGCCATCAGTGACTGATACACGTGGTAGTCGATCGACTCGTCAATTGTGCGAATCGAGCCGTCAGCCATCGCAACGTTGACGACTGCTGGATGCATCGCCGAGGGTCGTGCGCGGGTCGGGCCACTTCCCACAAACATTTTTCTATCGTTGATCTTCATCGTACTCGTAACCAATAAAGGCTGCGGTCGCCCTTCGCTCGCAGAGTCACCCGCGTACAGCCACACAATGCCCACTTTGCTCCGCGCGGACTCATCGGTTATCGAGAAGTCCGCCCAACTCAGGTTGTTGCAATTCTCTGTGAACGAAATAGTTTGCGAAGTGCCATCTTTTACATCCGCTGAATTGACCGCTTGGCCGCTTCCGAAGACTTGCGCCAGTTGGCCCGTCGTAGGATCAATGACTGCACTGCCTAGTCGGTTAACAAACAAACTGTTGGCGGATCTTTGCGAAATGGTCGAACGCTCCGATGCATCGGCGGCCGAGGCATACCACTCAAGCGCCATGACCGGATCCCTAGGCATCAGATGGAACCCTGCATTCGGCGCGTAACTGGTCCCCGCGAACTCTCTGTCGAGCATCGTATCGGAGGGACACCTGAGAATTCCGAGACTGGGGTAGAACAACTCGGATGCTCCCTTATTGCCATCGCGAACCGCTTCGACCCAGTCGTCATTGAACGCCGGATCATCCCAGAAATCTCGCAACGCTTGCTGCTCCAACATCGGCAGCAATGCTACCACCCACGACCCGATCTTGCCGGGTTCCGTCTGTAGCACAGTGTTGCTCGGCGAACCATAAAGCGCTTGGTAACCAGGATAAACTTCCTTAGTCGTCTCAAAATTCAGGGTGGCCAGAGTTAGGTTTTTCAAGTTATTCCTACACTGAGTACGTCGAGCGCTACTCCTCCCGCCTCCCGTCTGCACCGCGGGCATGAGCAATGCCCACAGGATACCGATGCAGAGTATCGTGACAATCGCTCCGAACCAATTCTGACGCCGATCCGTAGACTCGCTCATTGTCATTGACTCCCGCCATTAAGGCTCTTCAAGCGACCCTGCGAACCACCAGCGAGCTGCAATTTGGCGGCACAAAAACTGTTATCGGTCAGCTCTCCTCATCCCCTCGCAGCTTGGCGAGCACGCTGTAGTCTTCCAGTGTGGAAGTATCACCAGTCTGCTCTTTACCCGCAGCAATGTCGCGCAGCAGCCGTCGCA
>JANPLP010000953.1:0-7679 GCA_031426595.1 Planctomycetia bacterium
CATTAATGATTCACTGCATGAGTTTGGAACAGATTCTTGGCACACGAATTGCGAACTCGGCGTGGGACTCTTTCTGCAATCTGCAAATTATTTTTTACGAAAGAGAGTAAGCGATGGCTGCGGGGAATCGCACGACCCTTCGTAGCTTCGCGTCCACATCGCATTTTGTCGGGATAAGCAATTGGCGCTGGAAGACTATCGAAGCAAGCGGGACTTTCGTCAAAGTCCTGAACCTACAGGGCGTGCGGGAGGGCGTGTTCCCAAAGCGGGTCTGCGTTTCTGCGTCCAAAAGCATAACGCGCGGAATTTGCATTTCGACTTCCGACTCGAACACAACGGTGTATTGAAAAGTTGGGCAGTTCCACGAGGTCCAAGTTTGGACACAGCCGTGAAACGGTTAGCTATTGAAGTTGAAGATCATCCGGTTTCCTATGTTCATTTTGAGGGAGTTATCCCCGCTGGTCAGTATGGAGCAGGAACTGTCCTGGTTTGGGATACCGGGACTTGGCAACCGCAGGGAGACGTAGAAGAAATGCTACGTAGCGGACATCTGAAATTCACGCTCATGGGAAGTCGGCTGCGCGGCGAATGGTTGCTGGTTCGGACTTCTATGAAAGGCAAACAACAGCAGTGGTTGTTGTCTAAACGCGATGACGAAGAAGCACGTCCAGAGGTTGACGTCGTGGCTTTGTATAACAGTAGCGTCCTCGCCCCCAGTTCGTCCGCGAATGTAATGCCGTTGCCGGAGTTTGTCGCGCCCAAGCTTCCGACTTTAACCGCGAGTCCGCCGCAAGGAAAGCAATGGGTTCATGAGTTAAAGATGGATGGCTATCGAGTGCAGGCTCAATGGCGTCACAACGGATTTCGGTTGATGTCTCGTAACGGGCATGACTGGACCCACCGTTATAAAGTCATCGATGATGAGTTTTCCAAACTTGATTGGGAAGGAACCATTATTGATGGAGAGCTCACCGCACTTCAGGATGATGGTCGAAGCAACTTCGATTTGATGCAACAAAGAATGGATAGCCGAAAGGAGCTCGCGCTCGCTTACTTCGCTTTTGATCTTTTGTACTTGCGCGGACAGGACCAGCGCGATAAACCTCTGCTTGATCGCAAGGCGGCGCTCAAGTCGCTGATCATGTCTTCAAAAGGCACGCCTTTGGTTCCTCGACTTCAGTATCTCGACCACATGTCATCTGGTGTAAACGAACTGATCGTTCAGTGCCAATCTATGGGCCTCGAGGGAATTGTCTCGAAGCGACTAGACTGTGGATACAAATCAGGGAGAGTTAGCGATTGGGTAAAAACGAAGTTTCGTTATCGCGAGAGTCTTGTCGTGGTTGGCTACGAGACCTCGGGAAAGCCCGCTTCGCTCAGCAGCCTAGTGGTCGGCTACTTTGACGAAAATCTCGAGCTTCAATTCGCAGGCCGAGTCGGTACGGGATGGAATGAAAAAGCAGCCGAGCAGATCTTACAGCGCCTCGGAACACTCGTTACCGCCAAATCATCCACTGCTCCCAAGTTACCGACTCCTCAGCGAGGCGGGCAGCGCGATGTGAAATTGCATTGGGTCCAACCCCTCGTTGTCGCCGACGTTGCCTTCGCAAATTGGACCGAATCTCGACAACTGCGACAGGCGTCCTTAGTGAGATTTAACGAGGACGTATCGCCGCAAGACATCACTGCTGCACAATTGTTCGCAGAACAGGGAACGGCTAGTGATTCAAAAACAAACTTGAGCAATAGCAGTGATGTAAACGCCGATCCACAGCGGCCGGCTAGGCGAGGAAAAAAATTGACAATTGAAACAGTCCCTCAGTCCACAAGCGTCTTCCCTGGACTGAGCAATCCAGCCCGCATGCTGTTCCCGAAGGATCAGATTACCAAGGCGGACCTTGCTGCATATCTCTACCGGGTCAATCAATGGATTCTTCCTCATCTTGGGAATCGTCCTGTGAGTCTCCTTCGCTGCGCGGACGGAATTGATGGCCAAGCATTCTTCCAGCGGCATCCGGGCAAGGGTTTCCCAGCCCAGATTTCGAAGCTGCGGGTTGAGTCCGAGCAAGAACCGTTATTGAGCATCGACGACCTATCAGCGTTGTTAGCTGCAGTTCAAATAAGCGCTGTCGAGTTGCACCCATGGGGCTGTCACAAAGACGACATAGAGCATCCTGACCGTGTGATTATCGATTTGGATCCCGATGAAAACTTGGCATGGAAGACTGTGGTGGAAGCCGCGTTCACTGTCCGCGCTGCACTACAAGCTCATAGGTTGCAATCGTTTGTCAAAACAACCGGCGGCAAGGGCTTACATGTCGTAGTGCCACTCGCGCCTGGCCACACTTGGGATGAGATCTTTGCGTTCTCCAAAACGCTGGCAGTAGAACTATCGCAAGCTCACAAAAATACGTTCGTCGATAACATGTCCAAAGCTCGCCGACGTGATCGGATTTTCTTGGACTATCATCGCAACCGCCGCGGTTCCACCGCTGTCTCTGCCTATTCAGTACGTGCTCGGGCGGGCGCACCCGTGTCGACTCCCGTTACTTGGGATGAATTGTCGACGATTCATCCGTCTGAGTTTACGCTAAGGAACGTTCCTGCTCGACTTGCCGAAATTCACGTCGATCCCTGGCGCGACATGGCTGTGATCGACCAACGGCTGATGCCTTAGCTGTCAGTATGCTGAGCGATCAAGTTGGTACGATTTGGTGATCGATTTCAGCGAAGCGATCCCTAGCGTATTGCTGGATGTCGTCCTCACTATTCTCACGTTGGCGCAGGATTCGTAACCATAAAAGGTTCGCCTCTGGACTGCTACCTGCCTCGTCGAGCATGTCGGCCAAGTTGAACATCGCACTCACGTTTGTGGGGTCGAGGTCAACCGCGTTCCGCAATGCAACAATTGCTTCGGAACGATCACCTGTTTCGTGCAGACGTAGTCCCAGATTATTCCAAGCACATGCATAGCTCGGCTTCATTTGGAGGCAGCGACGATAGTAATCTATAGCTTGCTCTACGAAGCCTTTTTGAGAATAGGCGTTTGCCAAGTTAAACAGAACTTCGTGATCGTCACCAAACTCGTTTAGCCATCGACCGTAGTCCGCAATCGCTTCGTCAAACTGATTATCACATTCATAGCGGTGAGCTCGATCGAACAGCTCGTCGGGGTCGATAGGTCCCATAGAACCGGAGGATGTTCTGTGCTGCGACTCTTCAACGGGTCTATCAAACGCAAAATGGAGCTGGCCTAGCGAGTCGATAAGTTCATCGCCATCGCGGACGAGCAATTGGTTTTCGATTGCAATGATGCTGACGCCGAGTCGACTATCGTCCGGCAACCATTGCTGCAGTCTTCGTAGGCTAGCGGCTAACTTAGCGAGGGGGACACCGCGGGCAACGAGGCGCGAGAGTGTTCTTGCAGCGGCCACTTGTTCGTAGTTAAACATGGGTGTGAGCGCGGCAGTGTCGGCGGGCTTGATCAACCCAATCTCGATCCAGCGACGTAGCCGTAGACCACTGATTCCCAGCAATCGGCTTAGCTGTTCGAGCGTGTGTTCTCGACGAATGGAGCGGACCTCATCGCTGTCGCACAGCCTTCGCAAGAATTCCGCCTCGCCAATTATCGACACACTGTAACCCGCCTCCCGCAGCTTGCCGGCGCGTCGAAGGTTGCGGGTAACAGCCCCGGTAGTTCTAAGCGGCCATCCGTCAGCACCCACCACCAGAACATCAGTCTGTTTCGTGACCACGTCGCGGAACAATCCACCCCGTTTCATCACCACGTTCACTACAGCGGCTCGGCTCATCGAGGCTAAGCGGCCCGTAAAGGCGATGCGCTTTCCCTCCGGAAAGTTCGAGCCGTCACTCATCAGCCGGTCTTTCGCTTGTTCGGCTTGCTCTTTGACCCCGTACGAGGCGTGCTTGCAGCCACTTTCTTATCAGGTTTTGGTTTCGCAACTTCCTTGGTCGGTGTCGAGTCCTTCGCAGCCTTCTTTTGTTTGCTGGCAGGGACGGGAATTTGCTCGATGCTGGCTTTCAGCGCATCCATTAAATTGATGATCGTGGGTGCCTCGGTTTCAGGTGGCTTTACTAACTCCTTACCTTCAACCTTGGCGGCGATCAGTTCACTGAGCCGCTGCTGGTAGTTATCCTTATACTCGCTGAAGTCCCAATCCTCTTCGGTCATCCCCGCGACAAGTTGCTTCGTCAACTTTAATTCTTGTGCAGCAACCTCTAGTTCGTCAACCTCTTCCTCGAAGCCGGTGGGTGTTTTGAGTTCTTGCTGGTGCTGCAGCACGGTCATGATCAACAGCGTTCCGAGCGGTCGTACCACCACGTGTTGCTCCCGTTGACTGAGCACGACTTCTGCAATTGCGCGAATACCTTCGCTCTCAAGTGTTTCGCGAATCAGCGCGTAGGGTTTTTGAGCTACCTTCCCGTCTGGCACCAAATAGTACGATCGATCCGTCAAAAATCGATCATCCAATTGATCGTCTCCGATAAACGTCGCGATTTCAATGGCCTGATCGTTCTTGCGCCGGATCGCCGACAACTCGTCTTTGTCGATGGGCACGTACTGATCTTCGCCGATCTGGTAACCCGAGATGATCTCGTCGCTGGGCACTTCACCATGTTCCGGACAAGTCTTCTTGTACTGGATCCGGCGGTGACATTCAGAATGCAGCTGATTTAGCGTAATATCGCTCTTGCTACTATCGGCAACCGTGTACGCTTTGACCGGCACTGAGACGAGCGAGAGCTTCAAATAACCTTTCCAGGTGGGACGCGCAGCCATCGTAGATCGCCATTCAATAAGGGTAATAGCCATCCAATGACTCAGGTGTGAAATCTCTCGGGAAATGCTAGCAAATGGCGCGCCCGTACTGAGAGTGTCGTTGAACTACGTCGACGCGACGCGGGTCTGCAGCCATTGGAACGAATGCTGCAGACTCCAACGACTAGCCCCCAAGCGTGACTGCGGTCGAACTCAATCTGACTGACGACTACCCGTTTCGTTAGCACGAAGAAACAGGGCATGCTTGAGTTCGATTCAACTTGATACTCGCCATCGATACATAACTTGAAAGTTTTCTTGCCATGCAACCGCACGCGTCGGCTACAGGATTTGTTCGAGTTCGCGGAGCGCGCGAGCACAACCTCAAGAACATTGATGTCGACATACCTCGTCATCAGCTCGTTGTCTTCACCGGCATTTCTGGTTCGGGTAAGTCTTCGTTGGCCTTTGGCACACTGTACGCCGAGGCGCAGCGTCGCTACCTCGAGTCCGTCGCTCCCTATGCGCGAAGGTTGTTTCATCAACTTGGCGTTCCGCAGTTCGACGAAATCGACGGCATGCCCCCGGCGGTAGCTCTCCAGCAACAGCGAGGCTCGCCGACAACACGTTCGTCGGTGGGGAGCGTTACCACACTCTCCAATTTGCTGAGAATGCTGTACTCGCGAGCAGGCGACTATCCGCGAAATCAACCACACCTGGATGCCGAAGCATTTTCAGCCAACACACCCACCGGCGCCTGCAAGTCGTGTCATGGCTTAGGCAGAGTTTACGACGCCACCGAGAGTTCGATGGTACCGGATGACAGTCGAACCATTCGCGAACGTGCGATTGCGGCTTGGCCTCCAGCTTGGCATGGGCAGAATTTGCGCGACATCATCACCACGCTCGGCTTTGACATTGACGTTCCCTGGCGCGAGCTTCCGAAAAAGGATCGCAATTGGTTGCTCTTCACCGACGAACAACCCACGGTGCCCGTTTATGCAGGCTTTACCGCGCAAGAAGTCCGCCAGGCGATCAAGCGAAAAGAGGAACCCAGTTACCAAGGCACGTTCACAAGTGCGCGGCGGTATGTCCTGCAAACTTACGCCACGACTGAAAGTGCCGCTATGAAAAAGCGCGTCGCGCGGTACCTCGTCAGTAGTGAATGTCCGGACTGCCATGGTAAGCGTCTGCAACCGGCTGCGCTGGCCGTCAAGTTTGCGGGACTGGACATCGCCGACCTATCACAGCTTCCTTTGAAACGTCTTGCACAGGTGCTGAAGCCATATTGCGATGGAACAGTTCCTGGCTGGCACAAATTCGCGGCGGAACATCCGGAGAAGGCGGTGGTTGTAGAACGCATCAACCGCGATCTAGAGGCTCGGCTGGCAGTGATGCTAGATCTCGGACTGGGTTATTTGTCCCTCGATCGCAGCACACCGACCCTGTCGCCAGGCGAACTCCAGCGTCTGCGGCTCGCAACGCAAGTGCGCTCCAACTTGTTTGGTGTCGTCTATGTGCTCGACGAACCTTCTGCCGGATTGCACCCTGCGGATACCGAAGCACTATTAACCGCGCTCGACGGCTTGAAGGCGGCTGGAAATTCTTTGTTCGTCGTTGAGCATGATTTGGATGTGATCCGACGCGCGGATTGGATCGTGGACGTCGGACCTGAAGCTGGGGAGCATGGTGGTAGGATCTTATACAGCGGGCCGCCAGCCGGATTGGCGAAGATCAAGGAGTCGCAGACGGCACGCTATCTCTTTAATCATTCGCAGACTACACGGCGATCCATTCGCACCGCGAAGGGGCACCTGCGACTGGAAGGAGTGCGTCGCAACAATATCCATGACCTCGACGTCAACATTCCGCTGGGCGTGATGACGTCCGTCACGGGGATCTCAGGGTCTGGTAAATCGAGCTTAGTCGGTCAACTTCTCGTAGAACTAGTGGCGCGTCACCTGGGACGTCCCGCGCCACTGGAGGATGAAGGCGACGAGCTTGAAACCGTAAGTGAACCGATCGCCGGTCGGATTACGGAAGGCCTAGATCGTATTTCACGGCTCGTGAAAGTCGACCAAAGGCCCATCGGGCGCACGCCACGGTCGAACTTGGCAACTTATACCGGGCTGTTTGACGACGTCCGCAAACGCTTTGCTGCGACGAAAACTGCTCGCAGCCGACACTACGATGCTGGCCAGTTTTCGTTCAATGTCGCGAAAGGTCGCTGTGCAACATGTCAAGGTGAAGGCTTTGTCTTCGTCGAGCTCTTGTTTCTTCCAAGTGTTTATGCTCCGTGTCCCACCTGTCATGGTGCGCGCTACAATGCCAAGACACTGGAGATCAAGCTGCGCGGAAATTCAATTGCGGATGTTCTCGGAATGACAGTGGCGGGCGCAGCCGAGTTTTTCGTGGAAGATCCGCCATTGCTGCGCGCACTGCAGACCTTGCTGCAGGTAGGACTGGGTTACTTGAGGCTCGGGCAACCTGCGACGGAACTTTCCGGTGGCGAAGCGCAACGCATCAAGCTGGCAACCGAGCTGCAGCGCGCCAGCAAGGGAAACACGCTTTACGTATTAGACGAGCCCACGACCGGACTTCATGCAGCTGACGTTGAGAAGCTGGTCATACAACTGCAGGGGTTAGTGGACGCGGGCAATACAGTTGTCGTGGTGGAGCATGAAATGCAAGTCGTCGCCAGCAGCGACTGGGTAATTGACATGGGGCCCGGCGCCGGCGGCGAGGGAGGGCAAGTGGTCGCCGCTGGCAGCCCGGCCGAAGTCGCTGCCGCAAAAAACAGTCGAACGGCAAAGTATCTAGCGACCTATCTCAACCATGCTTGAAATATAGGTTCAAGGATTCTGACTAGCTCGAGCCCGAAAATCACAACCGGAACAGT
>JANPLP010000954.1:0-1980 GCA_031426595.1 Planctomycetia bacterium
GGAAACGGGAGCGGACACATCCTCTCCCGCAATCGCCAACCCTTTGGAACCGAAACAGCCCCATTTCGTACCGAAGGCTAAACGCTGCATCTTCATTTTTTTGGAGGGCGCTCCCAGTCAGATCGATCTCTACGATCCCAAACCGAAGCTCCAGGAGCTCCATGGCCAACCCCTTCCCGAATCGATGACTAAGAACGTTCGGTTTGCATTCATCAAGAAAGAATCAGCGGTGTTACTTGGTTCCAAACGTGTATTCACCAAGCATGGCGAATGCGGGATGGAGTTTAGCGATCTCATGCCCAAGATCGCTACGTGCGCCGACGATATCTTGATGGTCCGATCGATGCACACCGACCAGTTCAATCATCATCCCGCTCAGTTGACACTTTTGGCCGGTCGTCCCTTCTTCGGGCTACCGACGATGGGATCTTGGTTGACCTACGGCCTTGGAAGCGAATCGCAAGACCTGCCTGGCTATGTTGTCTTGTCAGCGGGACGAGGAACAAGCGGCGGCGCGTCGCTCTGGTCAAGCGGCTTTTTACCCTCGATGTACTCGGGCGTTTTGTTTCGAAACCAGGGTGATCCGGTTCTCAATCTGGCAAACCCCAAGGGATTGCCGAGCGAACTACAACGCGAAGCTCTTGACGTAGCCGGCGCAATGAATGAAGCACGGCTTCGTGAACTGCATGACCCCGAGATCGCCAGTCGAATCGCGGCCTACGAACTGGCGTTTCGCATGCAAAGCTCGGCCCCCGAGTTGATCGATCTTTCGGGCGAGAGCCAGTCGACACTCGACGCGTATGGAGTTCATCGCGAAGATCCTCCTATCAAGGCCAGTCGCGGCGGAGGCGAGGGTCAGTATCGCCAGTTCGCCACAAATTGTTTGTTAGCGCGTCGACTAATCGAGCGCGGCGTTCGCTTTGTAAGTCTCTTTCATGCATCATGGGATCATCACTCGAACATCGATACCGAGTTGCCTCACAATTGCGGAATGGCCGACCAGCCTGTCGCAGCCCTGCTTAAGGATTTGAAACAGCGAGGCTTGCTGGACGATACGTTGGTTATCTTTGCCGGTGAATTTGGCCGTACGCCGCTCGGTGAAAATCGCCAGGGATTCGGAACTGTGACGGGCCGCGACCATCATCCTTTTGCCTTTTCGCTTTGGATGGCCGGCGGTGGCGTCAAAGGGGGCTTGACCTATGGTGCGACTGACGAGATCGGGTGGTCGATCACCGAGAAGCCCGTTCATATCAATGACATGCAAGCGACTATCATGAAGCTGTTTGGCTTCGATCATCTCAAGCTGACGGTACGACACCAGGGCTTGGACGCCCGACTGACCGGAGTTGCGGGAAACGTCATCGATGAGTGGATCGCTTAGTTGTGGACCTGGGACTCCCATCGCAGGTTCGCCAGCGAACAGAGTCGCTGGCCCACGTGCTCAGTAGCCGGTTGGAACATCGAGTTCACCACCGTACTTGACGCGTGGAGTAATCACATTCTTGACGAGCCCAACGCGTTCCATCGCTCGGATGGCCCACCAGGAGGGATCAAATTCAAACCAGCGATGCCCGTGGGCGGCACTTCGTTGGTCTGCGTGATGGTTGTTGTGCCAGCCTTCGCCGAAGGTAACATACGCGACCCACCACGTATTGCGGCTGTTGTCTCGAGTCTCGTAATTGCGATACCCCCACATGTGACATGCAGAATTCACGGCCCATGTCACGTGCAACGTAAAGATCGTCCGTACGATCACGCCCCAAACAAACCAAGAAGTCGCCAACTGCACACCACCCCAGACTTGTCCTGTCCAAAGCCAGCCCGTTACGAAGCCCGCGGAGGTAAAAAGCGTTGCGTGTGCAAGGTATACCCATAGCCACATCAGTTTGCGTTCCATATTTAAATAGAACGGATCGCGCAGTAAGTCCCTAACGTATCGCTCGAAATGGTGGACGTGGTCGTGCCGGCGATCGATAAAGA
>JANPLP010000955.1:0-2594 GCA_031426595.1 Planctomycetia bacterium
CTATATCGGCCCGCCAACTGAACTCACCGTGGTTGGGCGCAATGCCATGTGCAGCATCCAACCGCACGCGGAGAGCGGAATCCGCGCCGCTGCCCGACGGTGATAGACGATTCGGGAGAATCAACAGACGCCACATGCTAGGCACTTGGTTATTCGTCAACTTCTGGGCATTCGCTTTCGATCCAACTTTGTCATGTTGAATGCTTGTCGAGCCGTAGTTGGTGCTGGTACTGAGTTGCTGCATGTTAGTAGTCTTCGCTCATCCATGGGCCAATCGAAACCGTCTGCGGGTAATCTTCGGATCAAGTTGGGTTTACGGATTGGCTGGAGTTGCACAGAACCGCAATATGACAAGCACCGCGCGAAGACTCTGTCAGCCTTAGCGACTGTAACGTTTGCTAGCAACAGAATGGTGGCAGTCGTCGCGGTAAATTCCCCCGGTAGCGGAAGCCGTTAGGCTTTCGAAACGCTGGATCCTTCAGAATGCTGCGCAGGATTGCTCGAAACGCTAATGCGTTCCGCTACGGGATTATAAAAATATATAACCCTCTTCGCCATGCTGGGTGATGTCGAGCCCTTGGCGCTCAGCGTGCGAGGGGACTCGTAAGCCAATGGAAATGTCGATCAGCTTTAGCAGAATGTAGCTCATCACAGCGGCGAAAATCCAGGTGACGGCTGTCGCAGCGAACTGGCCGACAAGCGTCATGTAATTGCCTTCGATCAGTCCCAGGGGTTGGCCGCGATTGAGATTCCAAACGGCGCGGGTGGCGAATACACCTGTGAGGATCGCACCGACCGTTCCGCCGATTCCATGGATGCCGAATGCGTCGAGCGAATCGTCGTATCCGCATCGCGCCTTCAGGGCTGAACAAGAGAGGTAGCATACCCAGCCCGCGACAGCTCCCATGATCAGCGAAGACATTGGACCCACGTGACCAGCGGCGGGTGTGATGCACACCAAACCAGCGACTGCACCGGAGCACGCGCCGAGCACCGAGGGCTTGCGGCTTTTGATCCACTCGATTGCGGCCCAAGTCACCGCACCCGCTGCGGCGGCAAAGTGCGTGACGACGAAGGCGCTGATCGCGATGCCATCAGCGGCTAGAGCGCTGCCTGCATTGAAGCCGAACCAACCGACCCACAACATGGCCGCGCCTAAGGCCGTATAAGTCAAATTATGAGGGGGCATTGGTTCCTGACGATGACCAAGTCTCGGGCCAATGACAATCGCCGCCACCAGCGCACTGACACCGGAACTGACGTGGACTACGGTACCACCAGCGAAATCCAGGGCTCCGCCGAGTATCGAGTTGGCCCCGCCATATGCCAAAATGCCGCCGCCCCAAATCCAGTGAGCCAACGGACAGTAAACGAATGTGCCCCACAGAATAGAAAACGCTACCATCGCGCTGAACTTCATTCGCTCCGCAAACGCGCCACAAATCAGAGCTGGAGTAATGATGAAAAACATTCCTTGGAACAGCATATGAAGCAAACGCGGCAACGTCGGAATCAAATCGTGCATCGGTGTCATCGGTTGCCCAAGCTGCTCGTTCCAAGTTCTGGCGACACCGTGCATGAACACGTATTGAAAATTCCCGATGAACGGATTGCTGCCGCCGAACGCCAGCGAGTAACCGTAAAGAGCCCAAATGACCGTCATCAGACCCATAAGGAAAACGCACTGCATCACAACGCTCAGCACATTTTTCTTGCGGACCAAACCACCGTAGAACATCGCCAGTCCGGGCGCAGTCATAAATAACACCATCGCACAACTGACCAACATCCACGCCGAGTGACCGGCGACTTCGGGACCCGCCAGAAAAATGTCCGACCGTTCAGCAGGCAAAGCCGCTGGTGGTTGCACAACTGCTGGTGGTTGCAACGCTTCTGCTGGTGGAGTTAGTTCGACAAGAGCGGTCGCGGGCTCCGAGGTTTGTGCCCCCTCTTGTGCAACGGCAGGCTGGCAAAAGTAGCACAGGAGCAGTGCCTGGCAACATGCGATGCTCAGGTTGGTTGTGTAGTTTCTCATCAGCATCGTCCGCCTCGAGTTTGCCAAAGAATACTCAGAGTTGTCCATGTTGTGAGACGTCAGTAGCCGTTGCAAGCCAGTGATCCCACACTTGATGCGCAAATCTAACGTAAAAATCTGCTTAGCCCTATCCCAAGCCCGCTCATTCTCAAACAGAGACAATTTCTTGGTCTGCCATCAGGTTCACCATAAAAAACTTGGTTTCCATTATTTTGGCTTCCATTCTTTGAAGAGAAAGCTGCTCCACAACCATGGTTGTGATTTCCCCATGTCAACTGAGTCCCTTCACATACAGATCGCCAGCCCACGGTAACCGTGTCGCAAGCTATAAAGAACAAGGAGTTAAACGAAAGTTAAGTGAGCAATAGAAAGTTAAGTGAGCAATAAAGCGAGCCGCAGCGGTGAAGGATACCGCCAAATCCGAGGCATAATGACCGCTCAAAGAGGTGTCCTGTCCTGTTCGGCTCACGGTTTGCATCTACCTACAACCATTGGCTCACTGATGTTTGAGCCTGCGATCAGTGTAAATTCCGAAACTGATCGAGCCTACGCACAACCC
>JANPLP010000956.1:0-1749 GCA_031426595.1 Planctomycetia bacterium
ATGGACAATCTCATCTTTCGTCGGGAGATCCCCGTCATGATCGGCGTGTTCATCAATCCCGGTCGCACACCCGAGCAACCTGAACCCTCACCCAAAGGCGACTGGGGCGACAAAGCCACGAACAGGCCAACTGAATACAACTCGCTCGATGACAAGTACGCGCGCGTCGTCGTGGACGAATTGATGCCCGTCCTCAACTCGAAGTACAACATCTCCGAAGACCCTAAAGATCGCGGCATCGGCGGAGCTAGTTCCGGTGCAATTGCTGCGTTCAACGTAGCATGGCATCGGCCCGATCAGTTTCATAAAGTGCTTAGCATCGTTGGCAGCTTCACCAACATTCGCGGCGGTCATAAGTATGCTGATATCGTGCGCGAGAACGATAAGAAGCCGATTCGAGTTTTCTTCCAAGATGGTCGCAACGACAACCGCGGCCAACGTCGCGGAGGCGAGTATGACGAGAAATGGGATTGGTTCCATCAGAACGTGCGACTCGTGGAGGCGATGACAGAGAAGGGCTATGACATTAACTACTCGTGGGGCATTGGCTTGCATGGCACCAAACAGGGCGGTGCGATGATGCCTGAAATGATGCGCTGGCTCTGGCGCGACCACGGCGCTTCGACCGATCCAAACGACAAGGTCGAGCGAGCGTATAACTACCCGAAGTAGTAAACGCCCCTGCGTCGTGACTATGGGGACGAACCTCGGAGGCTACGGGTCGTCCCGAAGCGAGTGAAGCTCAACTAAAAATATTTTCATCCCAAGCGGAGAACATCGATGCTCAACCGGCGCAACTTTATCGCTCAGTCATCCACGGCGGGGTTGGCCGCAAGCTTTGCAGCCGCGTCGACCAGCCGCTTGGTAGCTCAAGATGCAACCCTATCGCAATCATCGACCGCGACGACAAAAGTCACAGTGGATCTCCCTCGTGGACGGGTCCCACTATCTTTTATCATCGACGATTCCACGTGCTTGGTGAACATGGGCAAATTCTGCATGCCCCAATTCGCGACCGCCTTCCCGGAACGTGACGAATATAAGAAACCTTGGCGCGATTGGCCATCAGAAATACCAGATAGTTTCGTGCGCGAATTTGGAACTTGGTGCGCAGAGCACGATGTTCGCGGCAAGTACAGCATCGTTCCCTATCCGGCTTGCGTCGGTTGGCTCGACCGCGAACTGCCCGGTTGGTCGCGCAAGGAACTGCAGGACAGTCTCAAATTGGTTCGCGAACTCATGGTTCCTCGCTGGGACATTCACCCAGAGATGATTACGCACACACGGGTCATCGATTTAAAAACTGGACGACCTCATGCGGAGATTTCCACCGCGACGATGGAAAACTCCTTTCCGCAGACCGACATCAGTGTTGATCAACTCGCTGAGTACTTGGCCTACGCGCTCCGAATACTTAAGAACTGTGACCTGCCTTGCGAAGGCATCACGACTCCGGGCGGTTTTGGCAATAAGGTCAAGCAGAAACTGCCACAAGCGGTCTTTGAAGCTGTACGCGATGTGTACGGCACGGAATTGCCCCATTACTTCAAGTATGTCTCGATGGGTGAAGAGAGCGTTTTCCCTAAGTTTGAGAACGTCCAAAATGCTAACAGTGACAAGCCAACACTCACCGTCAACGTACCCGCCGGAACGGGCGACTGGTTCGGCGGCTGGGATGGTGTGGTGGAGAGCCAGGGACACTTGTATAGCATTTTGGACGTTCTCAAACTTAGGGAAAACGCTCTCTTC
>JANPLP010000957.1:0-7707 GCA_031426595.1 Planctomycetia bacterium
TGCCAGCAGACGGTCAATATTAGCAACCTTCAGCGTCACTTGGTCCAGCGACTGGACGGCGCCCACGCTCGCTCGCAGCTTGTCGATTTTCTCGTTGCGCAAGTCGAGTAGGGCAAGTTGATCGCTCACGAAGCGGGTGACGAAGTGCGTGACCCAAGTCGAGTCTTATAACGAAGCGACGGTTAGATTACTTCGGCTTCTTGGCCGCGAGTGCAGATTCAATCGCCTTAACAACTTGTTCAGCCAGGATAGCGGAACCTTGCGGGGAGAAGTGCACATTTTTGGGAAGCTGGAGCTCAGCCAACTTGGAATTTGCGAAGCTGTGCAAGTCGTTGATGGCGATGTTATTCTCCAACATGATCTTCGCCGCTATTTGGTTGTACTCAGTGGCTTCATCGGCGATTCGTCCAGCAGATCCCTCAGGTACCGGAGTCGTTGAACACCAGATCAAAACGGCGCCGGTTTCTTTCAGACGTGACACGATCTGTCGCAGATTCTTTTCGTAGTCGACGATCAGAACTTGATGTCGAGCCCCAGCCTGAGTGGGATCGACACGCGTTTTGCCATCAGCTGAGTAGTAGACGATGTCGTGCAAGCCAAAATTGAAATGGATCACATCCCAATGGTCTTTACCCAACCAGTTTTCAAGCGATTCCACTCCGCGACTCGACGGCCCGCAGTTCGTCGCCACGCGATGCAGGTTCGCTTTGTCTTCGAGTAACTTGCGAACCGGCAGCGTATAGCCGATTGAAATCGAATCGCCAATCAGCAACACACGCGGCAAGCCAACTTTGTCTTCGATCGGCACGAACGCTGGATTCAAGCGTTTTTCATTCGCTGCTGGTTTCTTAGCCGCTGGTTTTTTCTGCTGAATATTCTCCGTCCGCGGTTGGTCAAGTTGTTGTGCGGATAGCGGTCTGTCCAGCCATCCAGCATTAAGAAGCGTAAACGGCAATAGGAGACCAATCGCGCGGATTCTCAAGTAACGCAACATGTTGCTATCGCCTCGATAATTGTTTCGATCGAACCATGGATACAGCCTAGAAGTTCAGCTGTGCATTGAAATGCTCAGCGATTCGACTTCGTCGTTTTTCGCTTCGAAAAATTATCGCAACTTTCCAGAAACGAGACGCCACTATCATAGACCAACAGCGACTGCCGTGCCCGACGAAGAGGGCCTAAGTGTGTAAAGGATTCGGAGTTCCAAGTATGGTGCCGCGCATGGAATTTACGGCGGGTCGTTCAATGATCAGTCTGGATAAAGCCGCTGCGGTTGCCAAAAACAGTATTCGGTTCATCTTCTACGAAGTAACGTCCGGTGATATTGTGTCCCCAAACACATCGATTGTCCGCACCGAAATAGAATAGCTCTGGGTTGTTCTCCGGTAAAAATTGCGGCGAGAGCTGCCCTGTTAGCAATTCAAAAACTGCAAGGTTCAAGCCAGCATTCATCAACTTGCTGGGTGTGCTTTCAGTATAGCTTACGTCAGGTACATTCCACGTTTCGCGACCGTAATCACTAAATTCATGGGCCTCCAATCGCGATTTCTCTACAGCGACCACGCGCGCGTAAACCGCCATGCCGCAGCGGTTCCGAATCTCTTCTATCGCAAGGAGATTGCCTAAACCTTTTGGAAGCGAATACAGTTTCCAATCCGTTCGCAATCGATCAATCTCGCCCAATTGAGCGTCGGTTTTGGAAAGTTGAGCTGCTTGGCTTAAACAAGCGTCCACCATCGTTTCACTTCGCAGTTCAAAGTATTTGCCCGCATATCGAATCCATTGCCCGCGATCGTAGACCTTTGAACTCCCTTTTCCGAAATGACTGTTGACGCGATTGTTGACCGTCTCAGGTTCGTTGATTCTGTAGCGATAGAGCCGATCCGTTACGACCCCAACTTCGCCAGGCAACGTGAGCAGTCCCGAAAGTAGGCTTACTTTAGATTCGTCGTGCGCCAGCCAAGCTTCCCCCCAGGTGCGAACTTCCTTCGGATACTCTTCTCGGAGTCCACTTTCTGCAGTGATTCCACCCAGCGTAAATCCGCAAATACTATGCGACTCGATTCGTTCGTTTACAACCACCAGCTGAACACTTACATCACCTGGAAACGTGACCAGCATTTGACTATCAGAGGCAAAGCGAATGACTGCGGACTTGGGAAGATCCTTAATCGTGGCGATGCGGATCAATGATTCATTTAGATCCTCCAGCGCTGCTGCCGACAGGGGTGAATTGCCCACTTGCGAATCTAAATGTTCCCTAAACAAGCGGGGAAAAACGACTTGAGGTAGGTCGGCTGAGGCGGGTAATAGAAATGGCATCAATCGCCCATGCCCAGGCAGCCAAGTTGCGTAATCCCCAGAGAACTCAACAGAAAAATTCGCTTTAAAAAGTCCCGCCAGCAGCAGATAGTGAGCGAGCAATAGGCGATTGAAATCTTCGGTTAAAGAGGAACCACGAATGATCCACTGGTTGCTTTCGGCCGGTTCAACGCGATAGCGGGCAACTTCTGAAAGTTCTATTTCCGAGCAGTGACGCAGGAGCTTCCCACCCACATACATCGCTACGGCTTCCGCGATGACGGCTTGCGAAACGCAGTGAATGCTTGAGATTCGAAATGAAAAGTCCATCTTCATTCCGAAGGCTCTTTATCGTCGGCATCATCAATAATCAAAACGTTTCGATACCACGACAAGAATGGAACTCGCCATCCAGCCACATGGGCCGTGACATGCGCACCTTCTCGCAATTTACCGTATCGATCTGACGAATCAAACCGAAGAAAGGACCACGAATCGGTTACACAGAAAACCTCTCCTTCCTTGGTCCAAACCAAGTAGTACGAGCGGGATCCTTCACCACTACCAGAGGTGACGCGCTCGCGACTTTCCACCGTAAACTCAGTCTGCGTCAACGAGGCTCGATAGCAGGGCACATAGATGCTGGCTGTGATCAGGGGTAGCAGTATCGGCGAGCAAAAAACGAACAGCAGCATATACTCTTTTATATTGCGTTTAAAGTTCCTCCAATTCTGCAGCCTTGGGGCCGAGGGTAGAGGTGCAGTCGTTTTCGCTGGTTTGTTAGACATAGAATTACGGTTCCTGGTTCAATTTGAACGGCTTCTGGTCAAACGCAATTCTATCTTCACACGGATCGAGATACTTTCGAAGCGAATCGATACCTTGCCCAGATGCCTCGCAGTTAACCCAGTCAGCATCGATCAAACGCCAACGCACTACGTCCCCCAAGTCGCCTTGCAAAATTGAAGCAAGCATCGTCGCGTCACATGAGAGTTGTTCGTACTTGAAACCGACGCCGTGAAGCAACTCGACTCTCCCGTCTCTAAGGTAAAGTTCACGGCTTAGCTTACCGGAATCGAGCAGTCCGTACGCTGCTTCGTCGAGCTTGACGTATCGTTCTGCCAAATTCACTCGCTGACTTCGATTTGGATAGAGGCAATCCATATGATCGATGTATTGAATAAGCATTAGGCCCTGATACCACTGAGTCAATTCGTCGTGCGTACGGTTCACATCGATCCAAAAGTAAACAGGTCCACAAGTCCGCGACCATTTCCAGTCCCATTTGCGAAGCACATTCCGTGGGAGCGGTCGATCCATAATTTGGGTGTTAGCGCCCAATCGCCAGCCTACTCGAACACCATCTGCGTTATGGACCGCAGAGAGTTCCCGTAGATCTACCGACAAGCTCGACGATGCGATCCAGATCGATTCAATGTACTTTGCTTCGACAAGCAATAATGCCGGGTAACGGCTTTCGCTCGACGCCCGATAATAGGTGCCCGTTCGCATGTCGATTGTAGAGTTCGCGAACTGCCATTGGGCGTAGGGTGATCCCATCATGAGCAGGCAGCATCGCATGGATTCGTTCGGCTTAGTCGAGTGGCTTTCTCGCTTCTCTGGAAACATGTCCCAATACTCCTGACATGCAATTCCAAAAATCGTATCTGTGCTATCATCGACCGCCGGAACGCCGTCGACTTCCGTCACGTCAAAGAGCGCGAAGCCTTGCGATTCTGCGACTGACCATAAGATCGCTTCGTTACAAAACGTTTCGAGCAAGCCCGTATGGACATACCAACGCTCTGCGGAACTCAGCTCATCACAGGTTAATAACTTTGTGGCTTGCAAAAATACACCATGTAGAAGGGAGCCTTCAAAAGCGTAAACCGCTACTCGGTTAATTCTAATAGATCGCCCGACTGAAAAGCGAACACGCAGTTGTTTGCCGAGCGATCATCAGACCGTACGATTTTGGAATCGTTCGAATCGTCTGTCGGCTTATTTCCTTAGGTACAACTGCGTGGAACGCTCGACAGCCTGCACGGTAAAGGGGTCGCAACGCAGCATGCTCACTAACAAATCAACTTGCTGAGCCCAAGATAGTTTCTGAACTCGGACTCGCTAAGACACGATGCCCTGGGGATTCGCCCTTTCGATAGCGATTCAAGTCGCCCTTACGCGCGTTTTCCAATTACGCGAATCGGTCCATCTGCGCCAAGGTGCCCCACTTTCCTGACGCGACGAGTCCGAAGTTGCTTGACCAGACAGCATCGCGCACTGAATTGCTAAGGAATTGGCTACTTCAAAAGTGAAGGAGCTGAGGATTTCTACTGGTATGTAGGTCTTTCGATTTTCCTCATGTTGGCTCACCGGGGTTAGGTAAATCACTTAAACTGGGGGTATGAGTGAACAGATTCTGATCGACCTTACGGTCCAAGTAGAAAAAATCTCCGAGCAGATTGTCCGTGCGAAGCCGTTGGGTCCGTGGCGGATTCAAGTGGTGGATCGGACTTGGCGCAGCGCTCGAGTACGGCTGTTACAGAAGCTCGAGAAAGCTGCTTTGAAGATGCTTCCTTCGCGGTGGTTTGAAGGAAGTCTGCCTGTCAAATGCGAACGCAGTATTCTCGCGGTGAGCTTACCTCCTTCGATAAAAAGCCCCCGCTGGATAGATCCGATTGAGGTGCATCTTGAGGCATTTCGGTGGGAGTTGGAAGACCACCAGTGTGTCGTCAAGATACCAGCGGTACGTTGCACGTTGTTCGGTAAAAGTGTTGAATTACCGGTCGAGATCGTAACGCAGCAAGCAAAGGTCGCGTTAGCGCGTGCCACTGAAAAACTGAATTTATGGGAAGTGCGGCAGCGGATCGCGAACCGGCACTTTGAGTTCCACAATCTGAGTGTACCAGTCTTGCTGGGAGCTGACCTGCAACCCAAAGACCCCGAGCGACTTTTAAAGAAACGTACGGCCACTTTGCGTTCTGTGGCCAGTAACCTGACTAAGGCGAAGCTCGATCCGGTGTATGCGGTGGACTCGCAAGTCCGCGAGTTGGCCGAGTGTTTTGTGGGCGAGTCGCCGCAGAGCGTATTGCTGGTCGGACCATCCGGAGTCGGTAAAAGTTCTCTGGTGCATCGGCTTGTAGAGTTACGAGCGACGTGCGGTCTCGGTCATCGCACGATTTGGTCCACATCGGGCGCACGCATTGTTTCGGGTATGTCTGGTTTGGGGATGTGGCAGCAGCGTTGTCACAAACTGATTCGTGAGGCTAACCAGACGGAAGCCATTCTGCATTTGGGTTCGTTAACCGAATTGATGGAAGCGGGAAAAATTGATGGCCAGCCGGGTGTGGCATCGATGATTCGGCAAGCGGTGGCGCGCGGCAAGTTATTAGCGATTGCGGAGTGTACACCGGAGCAGTTGGCGGTGGTCGAACGCGAAGACCCGATGCTGCTGCGAGCTTTCAATAAGCTAGAGATTCGCGAAGCTGAGTCGAGCAAGGTAGTAGAGATTTTAACCAATGCCGCGCGAGAGCGTTCGGTGCGAATGACGCATCAATTGCAGCGAACGACTGGTCAAGTTGCTTCGACACCGGTCGGCTTTGCTCAGCAAGCGATCGAAGAACTTCACCGTTTGCACGCGAGGTATGCCACGTATTCAGCCTTGCCGGCGCAGCCGTTGAGGCTGATGCAAACCATGCTCGAGCAATTGGATCATCCGGCCGAGTTTGAGGCGGCAGATGTGGCTGCCGCATTTAGTGCGCAGACCGGGTTGCCGGAGTTTCTCGTGAATGACTCGGTTCCGATTGACTTGGAGGCGATCGCTCAACAACTGACCAGTCACGTCATTGGTCAAGCAGAGCCGGCTGAGCTGATAGTGAACTTGCTGGCGACTTTAAAGGCACGCATGATTCGCCCCGGTCGTCCGTTCGCATCTTTATTGTTCATTGGACCGACGGGCGTGGGCAAAACAGAGATGGCGAAGGCGATTGCGAAGTTGCTGTATGCGGACACGCGACGGATGATTCGTATCGACATGAGCGAGTATGCGACTCCGTGGTCCGTAATGAAGTTGATCGGTCGACCTGGTGACGGTGATGGAACGTTGACATCACCGATTCGTGAGCAGCCATTCTCGGTAGTGTTGCTTGACGAGTTCGAGAAGGCAGATCCAGCAGTGTTCGATATGCTGCTGCAGTTGCTTGGTGAAGGGCGATTGACCGATTCACAGGGACGGTTGGCGGACTTCCGGAATGCAGTTGTCATTATGACGAGTAACTTGGGAGTGGAATCTTATAAGGAGAGTGCCTTTGGATTCGGCGAGTTAGATGGTGCGGGCTGGCGAGCTCACTTTGAACGTGAAGTGCAACGATTTGTGAGGCCCGAGTTACTGGGGCGGATCGATCGTATCGTGCCATTTCGGCCTTTGCCGCCGGAAGTGGTTCGAAAGATAGCCGTGCGTGAAACGGAGTTGCTAAAAGGTCGATCGGGGCTGAAGTACAGCGACGCCGTATTGGAATTTACACCGGCGGCCATCGATTTGCTCAGCGAAGTTGGGTATCAGCCCAAGTATGGAGCTCGGCCGCTACGCAGAGCGATTGAACAGTTGGTGACCATTCCGTTGGCTGAAAAGCTATGCGAAGCCTCGCGCGCGTTTCGATGGAAATACGTCGTTGATGCTGCGCAAGGCAAGATCTCGATCGACCCTCAGCAGTTAGCAAAATCAACGCGTGAGGTGAAGGATTCGCAAGCGGGTGTGGTGAACGCGTGGCAAAAGCTGGGTCGGATGGCGATTCTAGCTTGCAGTTGCGCGCCGCTGCGCGATTTAGAAAACGATATTGAAAGGCAGAAGCGGCAAAACGTTTTGCTCGAGAAGAAACTGAAAAGCGCACAGGGGCCTCGGCGGATCGCGGCCATTCGCAATCAGCTCTTAATCGGTCAAGCGGCCGAGCATGAGGGGAGCCAGATTCGTGCGAATCTCCTGCGCGTGGCTCACGAGATACAAGCCGAGCACATACGGCTGATGTTGGCTTGGTATTCCAACTCTTCGATTGATTGGAATGAGCGTGCAGCGATGCATCAACGACTGCTAACTGGATTGAGAAAGGTAACCGAGAATGCGCTTCAAGGTCGAACCACATCGAGCAATCTGGTGACCTTGATGGTAGCGGGGAAGTCAACTCCGCAACTTGAGATACTATGGAGAGCCTACCGTCAGCTTGCTCAGGAGAATCGTTGGCGGTTCACGGAATTTGTATTGCGGCCTTACGATATGGCAAAGTGGCAACACCAAATGAAGCAGCCGATGCGCGATGAGGGGCAGGCTCCACTGCCGCCAGCGGTTGAATTTCCGGCGGCGCGATTGCTGTCGACTGCCGAGCTGTCTGAGAGTGGCGGTGTTTATGTGTG
>JANPLP010000958.1:0-1875 GCA_031426595.1 Planctomycetia bacterium
GGTTCGCACTCGGTCACTTCCAATTCAACGTGAATGGGCGGCGTGATTGAGATTGGCAAACCATTGAACAGCATTACCGCGCAAGTCATCCCATCTTTGAGATACTTCCAAGCGTCATCCACCTGAGCGCTCGACAACTCATGCTGCTCAAAAGTCGTGCTGTCCATGAACACATAACCGTCCGCCTGCTTATAGAGGAACGTCACATCGATTTCTTCTACGTCCGCCGCTTCTAGTTCATCGCCCCCTTTGTAGGTGCGATCAAGCATCGTGTTGCGGATCAGATTTCGCATTTTGCATTTGTAGAGAGCATTGCCTTTGCCCGGTTTCACAAAGTTCATTTCGACCATCAAATAAGGTTCGCCATCGATCTGAACCTTCAAGCCCTTTTTGAAATCGCTCGTTTTGTAGCTACCCACTTCAAATCCTCTTGTTTCAAGTCAAACTAACTGCAGCGGTCCGCCAATTTCGGTTTAGACCGCGGCCCCGGGCGGGGCTCAACGTGGTTCCCAACGGCCGGCGAAGCAGCAAATGGCGACGATTTTAGCCTCAACTCCCGACGATGTCGAAGCCACTTCCCCAGCCCCCGTCCGCTGGCAAGAATCACTGCGAACCGCCATCCGCAGCAGCGACGAATTGCTGCGATTGATCGGACTGCCCAAATCGATAGCTTCTGAAACGGCCGCTGCGGATTTTCCAGTTTTTGTTCCGCGCGAGTTTGTTGCGAAAATGAGTTTCGGCAATCCGCAGGACCCGCTGCTCCGCCAAGTTTTAGCCGATCCCGACGAGGTGGCCGACGAGTGGGCTAGGAGTGCGTTCCAGGACCCGGTAGGTGATACCGCTGCGACCCGCAGCCCCGGGTTGCTGCAAAAGTACTCAGGCCGAGCTCTGCTGATTACTAGCGGCGTTTGCGCGATTCACTGCCGCTATTGCTTCCGCCGTCATTTCCCCTATGAAACCGCTCCCAAAGGCCCCAGCGGCTGGCAAGCGGCTCTCGATGCGATCCAAAATGACAGCTCGATCGAAGAAGTCCTCTTGAGTGGCGGCGATCCACTCACAGTCGCCGATTCGCAGCTTCAGTGGCTGATGGATCAACTGAATCAAATTGAACATCTAAACCGCATCCGAATCCACAGCCGAGTTCCAGTCGTAATTCCTCAGCGCGTTTGTCCCGACTTACTGGATTGGGTTCGCAGTAGTCGGGCAGCAGTCTATTTCGTGGTGCATGTAAACCACCCTCAGGAAATCGATTCGAGTTTTGCAGATGCAATGAAGAAATTGCGGCTCAGCGGCGCATCGCTACTCAACCAATCAGTGCTGCTCCGCGGACTTAACGATGCACCGGATGTGCAATTGGAGCTTTGCCGAAAGTTAATCAATCTACAGATTATTCCCTACTACATTCATCATTTAGACCGCGTCTCGGGCGCGATGCACTTCGAATCCAGTATCGAAATCGGGCACGCAATTATTCAGCATCTCCGCGAGAATCTACCCGGTTACGCCGTCCCCCGATTCGTCCGCGAATTGGCTGGCGAACCCAGCAAAACACCGCTCTAAAATCCGAAATCGGCAATCGCCCGCCATCCAGGAGGAGCTCGCGGAAGCTCGAACTCGCTAGCGAACAGAAATTTGTTTAGCTAAGCTGTCAGTGGCGAATCGCATTCGCCAATCCACTCAAGATATTCAACGTTGGAGAAAACAGAACATGAACCGAACGCTGAGCAGAATGGCATTTTGTTGTGCTGGTTTTCTCTTTGCAGCCAGCCACCCCGCTTCTGTGTCGCGTGCGGACGAGAAGCCGAGCGACAAAGCGGCAGATCCCCAAGTCGCCGACGTGAAAATCAACGCACTGTGGGCAGCGATGAACGAATT
>JANPLP010000959.1:0-1449 GCA_031426595.1 Planctomycetia bacterium
AGGCACTCGCTTCCGGGCTTAGCAAAATTCGAAATTTCGTAATGATTCATGCCATACTGAGCAAGTGTTTCAATGGCATAGAGATACATTTCAAGCTCGGTTTCTTCTGCGACCGCTACGATCTGGCCCTTCTGAAGTTGCGCCCAGTAGTGAGCTCCCTTATCGTAGGTGAGGCCATACGTGGATAGATGGCTTACACCGTGAGACTTAGCCGTTTGCAAGTCCGACTTCCAAACCTGCATATCTTCGCCTGGTACTCCGAAAATCAAGTCGACGGAAACTTCACTGAACCACTGGGACGCAACATCGATGGAACGGGATAATTGATCTCCCGTGTGATCGCGACCAAGCATCTTTAGTTTGGCCGTATTAAACGATTGGCCCCCCAGGCTGATCCGGTTGATTCCTTGGTCGCGCAGAAGAAGACAAAGATCCTGAGTAACGTCTTGAGGATTCGCCTCAATGCTCCATTCTCCCTCGTCCGCGAGTGGAAGCCCTTGCCGGATCACCTCCAACAACCGCACCATCGGTTCTTGCGGTAGCATGGTCGGTGTACCACCCCCGATGAAGATCGTTTTTACAGGATAGGGGCGACCGAGAGCAGTGATCTCTCGAGTGACGGCGTCGACATAGCGATCCACCCAATCCAAACGGTTCGCGACGACGGTGAAGTTACAGTAGGGACAACGAGAGTGGCAGAAAGGGACATGGACATAAGCTGCCTTGGGGGTGGAAGGGTGTTCCGTTGCACGGTGGTTAGATTCCATAGTTCGGTTCACACGACCATTACACGGGAAGCCGCGTCATCAAAAAGTCGTCGTGTAGCATTTCGCCTTCCATACCAGCGTCCCGTCCATTTTAGTAGCGGCAGGGCGCAAGCCCTCCGGTGTCGCGGCTGACGAGATCGCAGAGATTCTTTACCGATCCCGACCGGACGGCAAGCGCCGTTGCGCTAAAGTGAGTCCCATTTCCCCAACCTCGCCGTACCCGAGCAAAGCGTCTCACTCCCCAAATCAGTGGCCGCTCGGGGAGTTGAACCCCTCGCGGATTTTGACGTAAGTGGCGATCCTCACAGAACTTGCACCGGATCTAATTGTATCCGCGCTGCACTGGCGCTGCAAGCCTGTGGCACCAACTGTCCATTCAGGGCATCAATTGACACCGTAAGGAAAAAGGACAGGCACAGTGGTGTTGCGAAAGAGTGCAGAATTGTTAAATTGGGTGGATGTTGGATTTCGTTCGGATTGTTCTAATTGCGAGGTTGCCATGACGACTGCCCGGTTTCGGCTTGTGGATACGAACGTTTCACGTTGGTATCACTGTATTTCTCGCTGCGTTCGCAAGGCCCATCTTTTGGCCGACGATGTCTCCACTGACCGCAAGGGTTGGATCGATCAGCGACTCAAAGAACTTGACCAAATATTCGCCATTTCCGTTGGCGGATTCAGC
>JANPLP010000960.1:0-2564 GCA_031426595.1 Planctomycetia bacterium
AGTCCGACAATTGTCAGAGCAACCATCAGAGCGCAGATAACGCCTGACCATTGTGTCTTTGCGCCGGCTTGAAAGTTGATGTACGACCGCGTTAACGAACCTGACCCGGGAAAACAGTGAAAGAGGCTCCCCGCTAAATTCGCGACGCCCTCGCTAAGACACTGCTGGTTGATATCTAACTTCTGACGACTACGCGCTGCCAAACTTTTTGACATCGCAATCGCTTCAAGTAATCCCAATAAGGCAATAGCTGTCGCGCTACCGATCAAGGCCCGTGTGAGTTCCCAGTCAAACGCCGGAAGCTCAAAACCCGGCAATTTTGGAGGTACTTTATCTACCAGTTTCACCCCGTGAGAACCCAAATCAAACATCCATACTGCAAATCCGGACAGCACAATCGCCAGCAGCAAGTCAGGGAGTAAGATTTTCAGCCGGCGGTTCAGCCACCGCAATAACAGCGTCACCGCAATTGTCCCTGCCGCGATGGCAAATGATATCCAGTGTATGTCACCCCCTTCGGTCAACGTTAACCAAAACCGCTTCAAGAAGTGATCGTGGGGATCCCCCTGGGCTTTGAGACCGAGTGCATTCTTCGTTTGATCAAGAATGAGGAGAACGGAAGCACCAGCCGTAAAGCCAACAATGACCGCATGTGATATGTATCGCGAGAGATCCCCCAACCGCATGAGCGCGATCAACGTTTGAATGGTGCCAACCAGAAACGCCATTAAGATCGCCGCTTCGATCCAACGCTCTTGTGCAACACCCTGAGGCAGGACCGCGAGCGCACTCAACATGGCGATCGAAATAACGTTCGTCGGACCATTGATTAACTGCTTGGAAGAGGCCAGCAACGACCCCACAACCGTCATGACAATCGCTGTGTACAAACCGTACTCAGCCGGCACATTGAAAATCATCGCATACGCGATCGCTTGAGGAACAGCAACCGCAGCAACCGTTGTGCCAGCAAACAGATCGTGCCGAAACGTGTTCCAGGAATAATCCCGCAGCGTTCCCAGCGCGGGAACATATTTGAATAAGTAAGATTGCATTGGCTTCGCTCGACTAGTAGCGTCACGCTTTCACAGGAGCAGTATGCTCAAAAATGTCGGCTCTTTGAGCCAGTGCACTGTCAATGAAATGACAAATATAATAGAAGCCCGGTGAGTTTATCTCTCAGAAGTGGCATTCCCGCCGAAAGCCGTAGGGGTTGTATCGATCGTAGAGCCCCGCTCGCAATCACCCAACCACGAGCACACTCCCTTCCGAAAGCGGACCACGACCGTTCCAGTCCATGCTCCGGCCCAAATGTCATGCTCCGGCCCATAGCAAGACAAAGCGGGCCTGGCGGTGTAAACTACGCGACAGTTCGCAGAAGCATTGTTTGCAGCAAAGCCCTAAATGAAACAAGTAATTGCCATCGTTCGTCCCTACCTCGCCGAACGCGTCATCGATAATCTCCGATTGGCTCCTCTCGAAGCGCTTTCAGTTCGAGAAGTACAAGGGTTCGGGCGTCAAAAAAATTACCTGGCCGACTACAGCGATAGCGAATACGGGCTCGCATTTTTGCCCAAGGTCGAAATTACGATGTGGGTCGAAGATCAACGCGTGGAAGAAGTGATCAAACGCGTTGTCGAAGTAGCGAGAAGCGGTCGAATGGGTGACGGCAAGATTATGGTCCTCCCCATCGCTGGCTTCGTCGATGCAAGTCAGACTCGTGACCTTTAAGCACTATCGCAGCTTATCAGGGACGCTGTCAGACGATGCGTCCGCTTGACTGAGCGGTTGCTCGCTCTCAAGTGGCAACCACCAAGCAGCTCGCTGCGCGAACCATGCCTTTTCGAAGTCGCCATTTTCAGTCGCTGAAGCGGTAGAAACGGTCTGGCCGAAACCGAGCGCCGCCACCAAATTCTGAATCGGAATCGGTTCATAACTTGAACGCACTGCGAGCTCACCCGCTGCATCCGCGATCAATGTTCCCGGAGCCAATGGCTTGCTCCCGGATGTCTCCAGCGTCTTTTCTACATCACCGGCCAGTTTAAATTTTCCAGGTGCAATTTCGAACATCGCCCGAAGTTGCTCAAAGCTGTGCAAGCGAACGTCCGCCATCTGCACAGGTCGAGGCAGCGAAACACCCAGCAGCCGTTGACTCGCAATCAGCAAGTCCCCATCGATACGCCCGTGCTTGATCATCACTCCGCCAACCGCCGAATGCAATCCTCGGTCGGTCACTTTCAGTCCATCGCACCAAATCCATCCGTTGCCAGTTAGCCGCGAGTCAATTCGAGCCGTCAGTTGTCCAAAATCAACTCCGGCAAACCAAGACTGCGAGACACTCACTTGCCATGATTTGTTGAGTTGATGAACAGCCAGGCGGCCCTGAAAGACCGCATGCGGACCTAATGTGTGAACAAGTGGAAACACCGGAGAAATCAAGTTTGCCGGCAACGCATTCAAGCCACTGTCGAGCTCCAGCACAGTCGACAAGTGCCGATCGCCATGCTGCCTTACAATTCGCATCAGGGAAGGTTTCGAATCGGGCGCTGCAGTCGGCATCCGGA
>JANPLP010000961.1:0-3020 GCA_031426595.1 Planctomycetia bacterium
GCGACTGCGCGAAGAGCTCGGCTTAGCACGACAGACACTCGTGAACGACTCGTTATTGATCAAGAAACGCATGGCAAGTCTTGAGCACCAGCAAGAATTGCTAAGCAAGCGGATCGAGGGAATGGCGAACGTGCGTGCCGACTATGCGAACTTGATCGCAGAAGTACGTTCGCGCAGCCAAGTGTTGCAAGACACGGAGCGACAATTGTCCGAGGTTCAAGCCGCTCGAGATGCAGCCCTTTCATGCAGCCTCGTGACGCGCATCGACAACCCGTTCGCCAGCGAAACACCGGTAGGACCCGGTCGTGCCACCATCCTGGCGGGTTCGACCATGGCCGGTTTGTTCTTCGGTTTCGGAGCCCTTTTCTTGTTGGCACCGATGGAAGGAGCGGGTTTTGGTCGACGTGCGAACGATTTCGCTTCAGCGATCGGTCGTCGTGCTTCAGACCGCATTCCAGGTCTTCGAAACACGGACAGTGCTGTCAGTTCCGTCAATGAGCCATCACTTTCCGCGGTCGCATCAGCCGCTCCAACTGCTAACAATCGATCGCGGTCACCAGCCGACGCAACGCGGTTACGCCGCACTACGGATTCGCTTGGCACCGCAGACGCGACTACCAATGCCTTCGCGACAGCACGTTCCACCGCTGCTGCATCAACTGCTTCGATCGAATCAACAACTACAGCGGCAGCCCCAACTCCGGCTGAAGCCATGAAGCTGGACGATCTTTCGAGTCACGTTCCCGCTGCTCTTCCAACATCTGCGGTCGCGCCCGAGCCGGATTTGATTTTCGCATTTGAGCAACCAGCACCAGCACCAGCACCAGCACAAGCACAAGCACCGAACGCTGAGAAGCCGATTGCGCCACAACGCGCAGAGCGGAATCGCAAGCCGCTGCCTCCCACTACTCCCCGACCTCGATAGCACTTCTCTACCTCTATAGTTTTGCGGCACGCAATGGATTGTCCCTCGGCTGGCCAACGTCCTGCAGACTTCGGCGCCTAACAAGAAACAGACCGCGATGGTTGAAGTCGACCAGCTTACGAAATCCTACCCCGATTTGATCACTGGAAAATTCGTCGCTTTGGACCATATCAGTTTCTCGGTCCAACCCGGTCAGATCTTCGGCTTGCTGGGTCCCAACGGCGCTGGCAAAACGACCGCGCTTCGCATTCTCAGTACAGTGCTGCAACCGACTAGCGGAGTTGCTCGCGTTAACGGTTTTGACGTCACGACGCACCCTTACGAAGTCCGCCACAGCATCGGATTCGTATCGAGCAACACAGCCATTTACGACCGCATGACGGCTTGGGAAATGGTCGAGTATTTTGGCAAGCTCTATGGCATTCCGAGCGATCGCTTGAACGATCGAATGGAAAAGGTTTTCGCAGATCTGCAAATGAATGAGATTCGCGACATCGCCGGCGCGCGCATGTCGACTGGTATGCGGCAAAAAGTTTCCATTGCCCGTGCGATCGTGCATGATCCACCCGTGTTGATCTTTGACGAAGCCTCGCTGGGCTTGGATGTCATGGTCGCGCGAGCGCTTCTTGACATTATTAGCGGCTTGCGAGCCAACGGAAAATGCATCATCTTCTCGACGCACATCATGCGCGAAGTGGAGCGTCTGTGCGATCGTGTAGCCATTCTGTATCACGGCCGAATTCTAGCCATCGGTTCGCTGCCTGAACTTGAAGAACAGTTTGGCGAAGCTGATTTCGAAGAACTCTTCTTCAAGTTGCTGAAGGAATCGGATCGCGTTCGTAACGCAGGTGAACGACCGGCATTTGCCATCTCGCATGCAACGGCGAGTCCGAAATCGGTGACAGCAGCAGGCGGCATCTGATATGAATTGGCGACATATACAACTGATCTACCATCGGGAGATGCGCGACCAACTCCGCGATCGTCGCACGCTTTTTACGATCGCTGTACTGCCGCTTCTGCTCTATCCGCTGATCGGTTTGCTGATGATGCAAGTCGCTCAATTCAATCGCGAATACAGCGTCCGCATTCGCGTCGTGGGCCTGGAGAACTGGCCCGAGAACTTGCCGCTACTCGACGCAGAACGTAAGTTAGCAGCCAATCTTAATTCAACTGAGATTGCACGCTTGATCGAATTTTCAACGGAGCCATGGCGATCAGAGTCGAACGCCCTCGAAGACTTGCGTCGGCAATCTACCTCTGCGCTTCACTTGGATCAAATTGACGCTGTTCTCATCGTCAAACCGGATTTTCAACAGAAGCTGCAGAATCGATTGGCGCTACGAGAGAGGGATAATCCGGCATCGCTCCTTGCGCAAGCAACGGATGCGAAATCCATGCGACCGACACCTGGGAATCATGGTTCAGAGCGGGCAGTCAGAAACGCTGAGCCGGAACAAGGAGTTACAACAGAGCCGATTTCAGATGGTTTGGAACTGGTCGCTAATCTTGCTCGCGATCACTCGCAACTCGCGCAGCGCCGCTTACAACGCGTGCTCGATGCTTGGCTCAATGCTTGGGTATCGCAGGAACTGACTTCTGCCGGCATGAGCGACCAGTTGGTTGCGCCGTTGACGATCGCAAGGACAGATACGTCGCCTGACTCGGTGCGTCGCGCCATGTTATGGTCTAAGGTGCTGCCGTTTGTGATGCTAGTTTGGGCCTTAACGGGCGCCTTCTATCCAGCTATCGATCTATGCGCGGGCGAAAAAGAACGCGGTACACTCGAAACTCTTCTTAGCAGCCCCGCGCGACGTAATGAAATTGTTTGGGGAAAACTCTTCACAGTCGCCACCTTCAGTATCTCCAGCGCATTGCTCAATCTTTTCAGCATGCACGCCACCGCTGGCTTAATCGTCAAGCAACTGGCGCTGGCAGGCTCCACGCAAGCCGTCGATGCGCTTGGGCCACTACCAATACAGGCTCTCGGTTGGTTGGTTCTATTGCTCCTGCCGATGGCGGCATTCTTTAGTGCCCTCGCTCTCGCCGTTGCAGCACTCGCGCGCAGCACCAAGGAAGGTCAATACTATCTGAT
>JANPLP010000962.1:0-2870 GCA_031426595.1 Planctomycetia bacterium
GAGAGAAGAAAATTCTTGCAAGCTTCAGTTGCGGCTGCGGCGATGACGACAGCAGCGAGAGAGTCGCTGGCAGCGTTGGCGGATAAACCGGCCAAGCGAGTGGGACTAATCGGCACGGGATGGTATGGCAAAGTCGACTTACTGCGGCTGATCCAAGTTGCTCCCGTCGAGGTGGTCTCGCTGTGCGACGTCGATTCTCAGATGCTTGACGGCGCTGCGGCAATCGTTTCGGAGCGTCAATTGAACAAGAAGCGTCCACGCCTTTATAGCGACTATCGGAAGATGTTGGCGGAAAAGGATCTGGACATTGTGCTGGTCGCGACGCCTGATCACTGGCATGCGTTGCCAATGATCGAAGCGGTCAAGTCAGGCGCGGACGTTTATGTTCAGAAGCCTACCGGGGTTGATGTAATCGAAAGCCAAGCCATGTTAGCGGCTGCGCGAAAATACAATCGCGTCGTGCAGGTCGGTACGCAGCGTCGGAGCACTCCGCACTTGATCGAAGCTCGCGATCGCATCGTGCGCGAAGGGCTGCTCGGAAAGATCGGGCACGTCGAGGTCTGCTGCTATTACCATATGCGGGCGCGAGAGAATCCTGCTGAGAGCACACCGCCGGACCATTTTGATTATGACATGTGGACGGGTCCTGCGCCGATGCGTCCTTACACGTCGATGGTCCATCCACGCAAGTGGCGAGCCTTCATGGAGTATTCCAATGGCATCATGGGCGACATGTGTGTGCATATGTACGACATGGTTCGCTGGATGCTCGATCTTGGGTGGCCTCAGAGAATTTCGAGTAGCGGTGGGATTCTGATCGAGAAGCAGAGCCGCGCAAATACACCTGACACGCAGACGGCAACCTTCGAATACGAGGACCTGGATGTTGTGTGGAATCATCGTTCTTGGGGAACGTCGCCTGACAAAGACTACCCATGGGCGGCCATTCTTTATGGTGAAAAGGGGACGCTGAAACTAAGCGTGAACAGTTATGACTTTGTTCCTAACGGAAACGGCAAAGCCATGCACGGTGATGTGGTCATGGAACTGGACAAGTATCCCGAGGACAACACCGAGAAAGACCTTGAGAAGCATGTTGCGCCAGCGGTACGCGGTCACATGCTAGATCTGCTTGCCAATATCGAATCGCGAGGACGCCCAGTTGCAGATATTGAGCAAGGACATATTTCGTCCGCCTCTTGTATTCTTGCGAACGTGGCGCTGCAAGTCGGCCGCACTTTGACTTGGGATCCGAAGTCGCATCGAGTCATCGGTGACCTCGAAGCCAACAAGCTGCTGGCACGGCCATACCGCGAGCCGTGGGTTCATCCTACGCCCGAAAGCGTGTGATCGCCCACCGCAGCTTTGCTCTTAGCCGCGAGGTATCGCCGCACAGTCGTATTGATCGGTACAAACGGACCGATTGAATGCTAAGCTGTGCGGCTTGTCTCGTTTAATTAGGATTGACGCGGAAGACAGTAATCTTAAACAACGGGTAGCCGAAATAGCTCTTGTCATCCAACGCGGGTCCTGGCGAGAGAATTTTCGATTATGGCCACCTCACAGCTTTGCAGTCGTTTCTCAATCACCCAAGCAAAGTCATTGGTCAAAGATCTTTCTGTCGCTAATGCAAAGATCTATTGGGCCGACTTTTTGGCTTCAATTCTGGGTGGGCACATCGGGTTTTCTTTGTGTCTGCATGCGCCGAAGTTGTTTGATGTGTCGCCCGTCGGACTGTGGGTTGTGCGCGGCCTGCTGTTCACGATGACGGCTCTGTTGTACATGCGGTCGGCCATGTTTATACATGAACTGGTGCATCTTCGGGCAGGGACATTCCGCGGATTCCGCATCGCATGGAATCTCCTGTGTGGCATACCATTCATGACACCATCATTTTTGTATTATCCGCACGTGGATCACCATCGTCGCAAAAGTTACGGAACTGATCACGATGGCGAGTACTTGGACTTGAGCCACCGTCATCCTGCGAACTTGTTACTATTCGTTGCAGCGGCGTTGATCGTTCCGGTCGCTGCGTTTGCTCGATTCTTGATCATGGCTCCGATCTCTTGGGTCATGCCAAGATTTCAGTCTTGGGTTGAGCGTCATGCGAGCAGCATGGTCGTCGATATCTTCTACACGCGCGGCGACTACGGCCCGCAAGCTCGACGCATCATGCGGCTGCAAGAAGTGTGCTGTTTTTTGTGCTGCGTCGGGATGGTGCTTCGAGCACCGATTGCTAGCGGTACGATCATTGACGAGTTCTTGATTCAGGGTTACCTGATCGCGGTCACACTAGTCGTGATTAATAATGTCCGCACTTTGGGAGCCCATCGTTGGACGGGCGATGGACGCGAGTTGAGTTTCGAAGAGCAATTGCTGGACAGTGTCAATTATCCGCACCGACCTTGGATTACTGAATTGTGGGGGCCGGTTGGGACAAGGTACCATGCGTTGCATCATCTTTTTCCGAGCATTCCGTACCATAATCTCGGAATTGCCCATCGTCGACTCGTTGCGGGACTTCCAGCCGATTCGCTCTATCACGAGACGACGCGTATTTCGCTTGGGACGGCGATTCTTGAGCTGATCGATCGCAGCCAACATCGTCTCGTCGAGATACCCGACCCTCTAAGCGACCAAGCACCACGCCGCGTGGCCTAGATACCGAACGCTTTCAATTGACTGCGGAAAGGATCCAAGTCCGCCCACCTAAGGTACTTTTTTGGGCTTGTGCTTAATCGAGTTGATGTTGACGTGGCTTGCCGACGATCGCTAATCTCCGCGATTATGACAGCACCATGGAATACCTACTTTCGACTTGTCTTTCTCGCTGCGGGGCTGTTTAGTTCGGCGCCGAGTATCGTGTG
>JANPLP010000963.1:0-5133 GCA_031426595.1 Planctomycetia bacterium
CTTGAAGATCCAAAACGGTAAATCGGTGCTCCGTACAAGCCACAAGACCCGCAGTTTTTGACAGTTTTTTAGTTCACCGCGCTTGCGTTTCAGCGGTTGCACGTTTCAAGTCCCCAGTCCGGTAGGAACAAACGCTATCCAACACCGCGAGCGATCCAAAAAGCTGAAATGACAGAGGAAACATTCAAGCGCTGCGTACTCGCTACAAGACGCGTATCCCTAGCAGTCATTACAACCGGAATTACGAGGCTCACTCTTGCACAGGGACGCGGAGTGGTCCAAGGGTGATATTGGAGCCATGCGAGCGAACGAACTTGCAGCTTCAAAGCTCATGCGCTTAAGACTGAAAGTAGCTGAAACTGCGATGTCAAGCTACGACCTGAAGCTGGAAAGTCGAACTGCAAAGGTGAGCGATTAAAGAATCAGCTTCGCGATGTTCACGTAGACAACGATGCCGAGAATGTCGTTCATACCCGCCACAAACGGGTTGCTCATAATCGCGGGTTCGAGTCCCAAGCGACTGAAGAGCATCGGCAGAATCGAACCAGTAACTGTGCCGCACACAACGACGACTAAGATCGTGATCGGTACGACGCAAGCTGACCAAGCGGTGGGCGCGAGAAACAGCGCGGGCGCAAGTCCTAAGATCGCAAGGAAAGTTCCCAAGAGAACGCCCTGGGCTAATTCACGCCACACGATGCGCAGCCAATCTTCTAGTTTCACGTCGCCAGTGGCCATCGCAGCGATAATCAAAGTGGATGATTGGCTGCCGGAGTTACCACCGGATCCGATAACTAAAGGGATGAACCACACGAGCCAACCGAAATTATCGAGCTCGGGTTGGTAATGTCTGAGCGCGAGCGCGGTGAGCAATCCTGCGAAAAATAGAATCCCCAGCCACATGCCGCGTTTTCTGGTCAATGTCAAAATCGCGGTGCGGGTGTAGCTGTCCTTCAGTGGGTCCACACCTGCGATTCGCTGTACGTCTTCTGCAGCTTCTTCGATAACGACGTCGATCACGTCATCGTGCGTAATAATTCCCAGCATATGCCGTTGCGCATCGACGACTGGAATGGCGAGTAAGTCGTACTTGGCTACCTTTTGAGTAACAATCTTTTGATCATCGTTCGCGTTGACGGTCACCAAATCAGTGTTCATCAACTCGGAAATGGGACGGTCGGGCTTGCCGATCGATGATACGAGCTTGCGGGTGCTTACAACTCCGCGAAGATGATTGGTGTCGTCGACAACATAGATGTAGTAAATTGTTTCGAGGTGCTCTGCTTGGCGGCTAAGTTTTTCGAGTGCCTTGCCGACTGTCAAGCGTTCGTCCAAACAAGCCGCTTCGGTCGTCATGATCGCGCCCGCAGTTCCCTCTTCGAAGGTTTGCAAGCGTCGGATATCGCGTCGGTCTGGGGCGGGGACCAGAGCCAATAGGCTTTCAACTCGCGTCTCAGGCAATTCGCTGAGCAAGTCCACCGCGTCGTCAGCTGGTAGCTGCGTGATCAGCTCAGCGACTTGCCGATCGCTTTCGCGCTCCAGCATTTCGACTTGAGAATCATGCTCAAAGTATCCAAAAATCTCAGCTCGTAGATGGGGTTCGGCGTACTGAAGAACTCGCCAAGCTTCCGAAGACTCGAGCCCCTCCATGAACTCAGCGGTCCGAGCTGGATGCAGCGCCGTGCAAAACTCCTGCAACTGAGCCGCGTTATTCTCGAGTAACATCTCGCGCAATTCGGGCAGAAATAGGGTGTTGACCATCTCCAATTGTTCCCTCTTTCCTAGGAGCCGACGCAACCATGTCGACCATGGCAAAGCTAAGCGCGAGAATGAACTAACGCAATTTTTTCAGTTCAGATTTGCATCCCATGCGATTAAGTTTCGAACGATAAACGCATCCGCATTATGCAGAGCGATGGAGAATGGCGTAGGGGGCTAAATCATTTCTCGAGCCAAGTGGGGTCTGAAATTGAGGTGAGTGGCATTTAATCGACCGTGACGACGCGGCATTTTATGGAAGTTGTGATGTTGGCAAATGGGCTTCTTCAAGCAAGAGGTAACTGGAGCGCGCCCGAAGAGAGCATTCCCGAAACAGAGGCGGTCGGGAATGAGCGTGGCGAATGAGATACCGTGAAGAACACCGCTAGGCCAAGGAAGCTTCCATGCTTCCTCGCAGTTGGCCGCGGCATTGCGAACGACGCCGGGGAAACGACGTCGAACGCATTCACGCTTGCCCGCATTCCTTGGGGCAAACTGATGAAAACCCGCACGACTCGAGTCGCGCGTGTGGCTATTCAGCTCGTGGCCGGAGACTGAATTGGGTCTTCACCATTGCAAACATGCTCCCATACAGTTTGTGACAATCAGTTGCTGGGTTTCCCCGGTTGTTTCTGCTTCCTAACAAATCTATCATCTAGCCGGACGTTTGCGGCCCGTTGGCTCCACGCAGCACTTTTTCTGCCAGTTCATCGTAACTGGGTTGCGTCGCTGCCAAAAACGCATCCCAAGCCGCCGCATTCCATAACTCGATGTGGTCTCGTACCCCAAGCACTACGACTTCCGAAGTGAGTCCAGCCAACTTTGCTAACTCTGGCGGAACTCGCAATCGACCTTGTCCGTCCACTTCAGCAGGCTGAGCTTGGGCGTAGAACAAACGACTGAAGGCTCGTGTGTCCTTCGCCGCAGGGCTACTCTGCGCCAAAGTTTGACCTAATGCCTCTAATACCGTTTCCGTGTAAATCGCCAGCGACTGGTCTGTCCCAGGAGTAATGAAGAGACCATTCGGTTGGCTTTCAATGCTTAGCGCGTCGCGAAGCGTTTTCGGGATCGCTAGACGCAATTTATCATCCAAACTGCGTCGATAGCTCCCTGTTAGCATCATTCGAGTACGCGTTCTCAAAAGACTTCTTTTCACCCACCGGGCACCATTAGCTCCCACTCAGCCCCAAAGATACCCACTCCAGGCGCTCAGTCAACTATAGAAACCGGTCGCCGAGCGATCACTTTGGGCTTTGAAGTGCTTAGGTCGTGAATTGGTAAGAACTTCTGGAAACAAAGATTTTTCCGAAAAATTGAGTTTCGGAAAGACGTTACAAGCTAGTCATTGTGGGCTTTTTGCGCATCTGATTGGGGTGGCTAATACTGGCCTTGTGGTTTACAAGTTTGGACATCTGCTCCCGCGTGTATCCATCGCGAACAAGCGCGATCTATAACAGGGTCGAGTGCCCATTCGCGGGCATTCGGTAGCAATGCTCTCCGCCGCAACCCGGCAAGTGATGTGCGCAGCACGCCGGACGGAAAAGGCGCCTAGAAATTCGGACGTTCGCACAGCGCAGGGCCGCTACCACGGTATTCGCTGAATCGCGATTGTTAAGTCGGCTTCGTAAAGATGTCCCACTCGTCCATGCTGGCGAGCGTGAGCACATCTGTCATGTCGAACTTTAATGGCGAGACAGTGATGTGACCATCTGCGAGCATCGTGAGATCCGTTGGATGGTCGGTTCGGCGCGGCGGCGGGTCGTTGGTCGCCCAATAGTAATCGCGGCCTTTTGGATCTTGGCGGCGGATGTAGTGTTCACCGTAGCGTTCGACACCCATGGGAACACAGTGGACTTCGGGCATTCCGCCTTGCCGAGCCAGGACGGTCGCAGCGGTGGGGATGTTGATATTATAAAGTTGCGGAGCGGATCCTTTTCGGCTCAGTATTTTGCGGATCAAGTCGACCGCAAGTTCAGCGGCCATTTCAAAGTCGGCGTGCGGGTCGTACTCGAGTGATACGGCGAAGCTGTTGTATCTAAAGAAGGCACCTTCGATGGCGGCAGCTACAGTACCTGAGTACAGCACATTGATCCCCGCGTTCAAGCCGCCATTGATGCCGCTGACAATCAAGTCGACCGGCTTTTCGATCAGCTCCGAAACGCTCAGCTTGACGCAATCCGCTGGGCTCCCTTCGACTGCATAGCCGCGGAAACGCGACCCGTCGAAGACCTTCTTGCACACCAACGGCTCAAGGAACGTGATCGAATGCCCGACTCCGCTCTGTTCAGTTGCTGGCGCCGCAAGACTCACATCCCCGAGCTCGGGCAGCTTGGCTTCGAGAGCGGCGAGTCCCGGCGCGTAAATTCCATCATCGTTGGTCAAAAGGATGTGCAAGGCTCTGTCCTGTTAAATCGATTGTGTCATAGAAAGTCTTGAACATGAAACTTGGCCCCGCTTCCCGCTTGGCGATCCCCGCCCGGCGACGTGAACTGCCCCATGCTGATCGCGCGGGCTCAGCCGACAATTCGCAGCAGCGCAAAATTTTTCTTACCGCGACGTAGTACCATCGTCGTTTCGCTGGCCAAGTCGGCGGCGGTGAGAACCTGATCCGGAGACGCGATACGTCGGTTGTTCACATAAGCACCGCCCTCTTGCACCGTGCGTTTGGCCTCGCTTTTCGTTTTGCAAAGACCTGACGATACGAACGCATCGCCTACATTCATACCGGCATCGAGCACCATGCGCGCGATTTCGGCGCTGGGGACGTCAGCAAAGATTTCCTGCAAGGCTGCGTCCGTCGTGCGGTCGATCTCAGCACCGAAGAAAACTGCAGTCGCCCGCTCAGCCGCTTGAAGTCCAGCTGTCCCATGAACAAATTCGGTCAGCCAACTCGCCAGTCGTTTTTGCGAGTCTCGCTTGTGAGGCTCCGTTGCAACTGCTTGTTCAAGCGACTCGTATTCGGCGTGTTCGATCTCTGTCAAGAATCGCAAGCACATCAGCACATCTGCGTCGGCAACATTGATCCAGTATTGATAGAAAGCGTAGGGTGAAGTGCGATCTGCGTCGAGCCATATGGCGCCGCGCTCTGTCTTCCCCATTTTTCGTCCGTCGCTCGTGAGCAGCAAGGGGCAAGTCAGCCCAAAAAGCTGCTGGCCGTGCATGCGTCTGGCAAGGTCGATTCCGGCGGTAATGTTGCCCCACTGATCGCTCCCCCCGATTTGCAACGTGCATCCGTGATGCTGATTCAGGTAAGCAAAATCATATGCTTGCAGCAGCATATAACTGAACTCGGTGTAACTCATTCCAGAATCTTCCCGTTGCAGGCGATTCTTGACGGAGTCCTTAGCGAGCATCACGTTGATCGGAAAATTCTTG
>JANPLP010000964.1:0-6172 GCA_031426595.1 Planctomycetia bacterium
GGCGATACATCGAGTGGAGTGGCAAGGACGGTGGTGCGGCATTGATTGACGAGACGAATGATCCTCGCGAGCAAATCAACCTCATCAACGAATCAGCACATGCTGAGACGCGAGAAAAGATGAAGAATATGTTGAGGGCTGCTAAATGACAAGCAATTTTCTGCATTGATATCCTTGTAATCTGCCCACAACCCCAACGGGGTTCAAATCGACATCTTTCCTACGTTGGCCGACATTGCAGGCATCAACAAATTTTTTTGCCGGAGAGTCATCCGATAGTGTTCGGCTCTTGGGGGCCAACGCCATTTCGGCTAATGGCTCTCCAGGAAAAAATTGTATTCACCTGTTAAATCAATTTGCTGGCCGTCGTGGATTAACGCTCCGAATTGAAGTTGAAGTGCTTGGCCTTTAGCGATTTCTACGGAGCTCTTTTGGCCCTGCTTCATCGCTTCACGACCAAACGGATTGGCTACAATCACACCATAGTCGCGGTTATGCCACCAACTTTCGCGAAAGTTCTTTTCGCCAGCCATCAGCATGACCCCACCGGCTTGCAGGCCGCCGCCCGAGTAATCACACCACTTCGCAGGCTGGCCCCAGGTCGCGTTAGCGGTCTGCTTGCCTGACGAACTGCGAATCAATCCGCCGTTCTTTTCGGTAAAGCGGCTGGCAACGCGGGCTCCAAATCCCATCTCTTCTTGATCGCCGAAAACGATTGCGCGTTGGTCGGCCCGAAACGTAGCCGTCCACGAAATCATCCAACCACTTGGCCGAGCCGTTAACGTGATCTCGTTCGTTAACAGGCAAAGCGGCTCCCCTTTGGAACTCTTCAAACGGCACTCAGTCGCAAACTGCAATCGTCCCTCTTTGACAGTCGGCGCTGTTGCAAAACCAACATGTTCCATCGTGGCTTTGTTTCTCCAAAAATCTTGTCCGTTTATATCGCCAAAGCCGAGCCAGATGCCGGGATGCATCGTGTCGTGATCGACCGCATCTTCTCCAGCAATCGGTGGATGATTGCGTGTCACCTGAACGCCACTCGTAAGTCGGGCTTGCGCAAAGTAGGGTCGCAGAATCCTCTCATCATGAAAAACGAAGTCCACGATGTGCTGGTCGTCAAGCGAAATACGCAAACGATCTTTCTGCTCTTCGACACCAAAGCGACCGAGTTTGGAAGCCGCGTTGGGCGGAACCTTAGGGCTCGCGCCGGTAACCTTAGGCTGCGTTTGCATCGTCAGCAAGAACGCGGTTAAGTCCGCGACGTGTTGCGAAGTGAGTCGTTCCGACATATCGGGCATGGCGGAAACCGGGCTCGACTTTCGTTCTTCGATCGAGTCTTTCGGAATGTCAACTCGCTCACCGTTGGTTTGGCCAAGTGACAAAGTCAAGCCACTCTCTTCCAACAATACGCCCGCGTATACCTTTCCTTCCACAGTGAGGACCGTTAGTTGATTGAAACCTTCGGTGATGACCGCACTGGGTTCGATAATGGACTGGACAATGTGCCGCGCATTGGATCGCACGCCGATACTGCTCAAGTTCGGTCCAAAACCGTTCTGCGAGTGATCGACGCTATGGCACTTCGCGCAGCTGGCACCTTGAGCATGCCGAAAGAGCAATTCGCCGCGGTCCCGATCACCGCGATCGATCAGCGGCAGAACGGCGTCGATCGCGGTCTTGGCTTGTAGTTTGGCAAGCGGCGCCGGAGCAATCGCTACGATGTAGTTTCCCTTACCGCCTTCGCGGCCATCATCGGTATTGCCGCCCAGGTGTATACTCCCCGCGTTGAACGTTCGCGAATAGAAAACGAATCTCGCGCCTTCGTCGATCGCAGCAGTGAACGGTTCTTTCTGGAAGCTTTCGCGTAGCCAACTGGGAGCTGACTTCTGCCGAGCGTCGATGCCGACCCAAACGCGAACAGGTACCAAGGCTTCGGTGGTGAGCCATTGTCGACCTTGCGAGTTGTCATCTGCGTTAGCTGTTTGAATGAGATCAGCGCCTTCAAGCTCTTTGGGAACATTCTTCAGTCGATAACCGCGATCGACATAAGCCGGAGTGTTTTGTCGAAACCCTCCCGGCAAGACCTTATAAGCAGTCGCGTTATTCACTTTCGTGTTTCGAACTGTTGCGATTCCCGTTAGCGATAACGCATCGTCAGGCCCTGCCGATGCGGCTTGCAAAGAACGACCCTTAATCGCTGGTGTACTTTTACCGCTCTTCGATAACCACAATTGAGCTACACTGCGGACTCGTGCATCTGCGTCCTTTTGGGCTAGCGCAAGAACATCTTGTTGATTCGCCGTCCGAGTCTCAAGTAGCCCCAACAAGGCCGCACAGCGGACCGCAGCTCGCGAATCGCTCAGCAGTTCAGTAAGTTCATTAGTAGAACGCAGAGCGCGTAAGGCTTGGAATCCGGCATAGAAAACCGTTGAGTCTGACTCAGACCCTATCGAACTCAATAAATCCGGAACGAGTAGCGTTTGGCGAGTCTCATGGACGGCTTGAACTGCGGCGAAACGCACGCGTGGTTGAGGATGCCCGAGGGCTACTCGCAAACTGTCTGTCAGTCGCTTGGTCTGCGCAAACTGCTTAGCGCGATAGGCCAGGATTCTTACCGATTGAACTTGTAGGTTCAGCGAGACTTTGGAACCGGCTTGCAGTGTGCTGACTAGAAAATCGGCGAGCGATTCAGCGGCCGGCATGCGTCCCAAGGTCCAGACGGTCCAGGTCTCTTGATGCTCGTTAAGCTTGCCTTCAGTCAATCGTTGCAGGAGCTGTGAATGAACGTCCAAGTCGTCTGCCCCTCGCTGAACAAGTAGGTCTTGGGCGTTGATCCGTCGCACGGGCAATGCAGAGTCGAACTCGTCGAGCAATTCGTCGATCGAGAAATCGGCGAGTTGTTTCGCAGTATTGAGTGGTACCGCAGGTTTTGCTTCCTTCCAGGCAACGCGATAGATTCGCCCTTCGTTGGTGAGTTGTCCGTCTTCCCACTCGGCTCCGTAGCCGCTGCTCCAGCCGAGCACCCACAAGGCTCCATCCGGTCCGAACTCCATGTCGGTGGGACGAAACAGTGAAGACTCTCCTTCGATAAAAGGAATGAAGCCGCCGCCAATGGGTCGAATTAATGCACCGTCCCATTGCGGTCGCCAGAGATACGTTGTCTTCTGCAACCAGTCGTTGACCAGGAAGACGCCGCGGTACTCAGGAGGAAACTGCGCCGACTGGCAGAATACGACACCTGTCCCCGAGCCTTCAAACAACGGTCCACTCACTGGCGCGGTCGGCGCGTGCGGATCAGTTCCCCAGTGGCTGCTCCACGAATGGTTCCATCCAAAGTGAGCACCGAAGAAAGGCATGAAGACTCGATCACCCGTCGTTTGATCATTGTCAGTACCGATCCAGTTGAAGCCACTGTCGAGCGTGATGTCCCATGGATTACGGAAGCCTCGGGCAACGATCTCCAGATTTTGACCACCGTCGTCGCATCGTAGAACTCCTCCATCCAGGCCCCAGTCATCCTCGGGATCGTGATACGCGCGGCGGTAATTGTCTTTGCTGAACTTCACTGGATTCGGGAAGTCGGGCACATCTGCTGGTGCTGTCAGTCCCCATAAATCCCGAAAAGGTTTTGGTGCATAGCGGCCTAGTTGATTGAGTCCCTTGGAGTTTCCCTTGCTCATGTAGAGTTTACCATCGGGAGTCCAATTCAATCCATGTAATCCGTGTTCCAGGTTTCCTAGATCCGTGTAAACCTTGATGTACTCATCGGCTTCGTCGTCGCCATCGAGGTCTTTGGCAACCGTCAAGTCAGGAGCATTGGCAACCCACAAGTCGGGACCGTGCCATGCCAATCCTTGAATCGCATTAAACCCAGTCGCGAACACTTTTGCGCGATCTGCACGACCGTCAACATCGGTGTCCTGCACAATGACGACACTGTCGCCCGGCGTTTCCGGCGTAGGATTGCGATACTGAGGCCCCATCCCCACGAACATCCGTCCCCGCTCGTCAAACGCCATCGAGCATGGTTGCCTCACCAACGGCTCACTGGCAAACAACGTCACTTCGAATTCCGCAGGAACTTTGGGCAAAGCTTGCAAGTCCGAAGACTTGTCCACGAACTGCCCCCAGGCGAACGAAACCGACCATAAATGGCCTAACAACGTACAAATGCTGATAGATAAGAGGAAGCGTTTCATTGGTAACCTTTGTAGTGGACCCTACTTTCGCGGCGCGAAAGGCGACTACGTCAACTGAGCGGAATTCTGGTGCATCCCACGACGATTTGCGAGTGAAATAAGTGTTTAAGATAATTGGAATAAGTGACGTGCATTGCCTGCGAGGATCTTCGCTTCGTCCGCCGAAGCGAGTTGCAGGCTGCGGAACGGTTGCAGTATTTCATGTGTTTGGACCCACGGATGATCGCTGGAAAAAAGCAATCTATCAGCCGTGGTAAAATCGAGCGCAAATCGCATCGCCTCAGGTAGTGGTGAGACGATGTCCATATAAATGGCTCGCAGATACTCGCTGGGTTTACGATTCAGATTCTGCGGCCCGCGTTTAAGTACGTGTAGCTGATGATCCATTCGACCACAGATATAAGGTAACGTGCCACCTAAATGTGGACAGACAAGTTTTAGTTTCGGATGTTTGTCAAGCAGCCCACTCGCAATGATACGAGCCATCGCGATCGTGTTTTCAAACATGTTTCCTAGGGTGCTAGTGAGTTCATAGCCCTTCACCAGCTCCGTAGTCATCGGTTTAGCTGGATGGAGCAGTATCGGCATTCCCAGCTCCTCTGCTCGAGCGTACAGCCAATGAAATTGCGGTTCATCGCACCACGCTCCAGCCAAGTTGGTGTAAAGCAATATGCCGACAAAGCCGAGTTTCTTGACACATCGATCCAGTTCCGCTGAAGCAGCAGCTTCGTTCTGCAGTGGCAACGTGCAAAGCCCACGGAATCGAGAAGGATGCTGGGCGATTACTGCCGCCAGCGAATCGTGAATGACTTGCGCGACGTAGGGTCCCTCGAGACCAAACCACTCGGGGCCGGGATCGTTGTTGCTCAGCAACGTGATCGCGATGCCACTTGCGTCCATCGAAGCGAGCTTATCCTCCACGCTGATGTAAGTCGAAGGTACCTTGCGCAGCCAGTCACCCATTTTGAGAAACGTACTGCCATCACGGTTATAAACGAGTGGCTCTGTTTTACGTTTCCGCATCAGCTCAAGCACTTCGGGAAAGAACAGGTGACTTTGGCAATCCACGATCCCACTGTTCATGCGTGATGCGGTTGCCGATTCAGCACGAGCGAGAGGCATCGAGCCCAGTGCAGTGCCTGTTCCAGCAGCCGCTAAAAAATGACGGCGGTCGATCCCTGTTTGATTATGCTGCGATGTCAGTTTCGTTTTCATTGTTTGAGATTCCGGTGTTTCGAAAGTCTGAGGAACGCGTGTCTGGCGCGAACCAGATGACCACCAAGCCAAGTACGTACACAATTGCGCACAGTGCACCGACGCGCGAATAGTCGCCCCCCAGTGCGGAAAAGAGAAAACCGGCCAACAGCACACCCACTGCGGTGGCGAATCGCCCCGAGTTATAAGCTAGCCCGCTGCCTGTCGCTCTTACATGTGTGGGAAACAACTCGGGCAAGTAGAGCGCCAGCCAACCAAAGAACAATGTCGAGACCAGCCCCTGCGCGAACACGATTGCGTGAAACTCTGGGCGTAGTGGCGCGGTTAACAAAAACATCGCCCAAGTCAGTGTTACGGCCCCGAAGCTGATCAAGGCATAGCTGCGGCGGCGTCCCAGCCACGCGGCAAGTTGTGCTCCAGCAAAACTGCCGATCACCGCGCCCAGCGCCCAATAACCTTGTGTAATCGCTTTGTATCCACCATGCTCTTTTCCCGCTACTTGATCCGCCCACGGAATCATCCACTTGCTCGCCGACCACGCGCCGACCATCGGAATCGCGCTCAACATAATGCCCACAAGTGTGAAACGAACGAGCTGAGGCTGAAACAACTCGCGTAGCGGAGCGAGTTGCTGCTTCACGCCGAGTGACGCGAGCCATTTGGGGGATTCAGGCAACGCAATGAGCACGAAGATACCGAGCAATGCCGGTGCGCCTGCAAATTGAAACAACCAGCGCCACGACTCTGGCGTGATGGGC
>JANPLP010000965.1:0-1135 GCA_031426595.1 Planctomycetia bacterium
CGCCCTGCGAGGGCGCCTGCGTTTTGGGAATCACCAACCCTCCGGTTACGATCAAGAACATCGAAAATGCGATTATCGATCGAGCGTTTGAAGAGGGTTGGGTAACAGCAACTCCGCCCGAGACGCGCACAGGCAAAAGCATTGCGATCATCGGCAGCGGTCCCGCAGGCTTGGCCGCCGCAGATCAACTCAACAAAGCTGGCCACTCCGTGACCGTCTACGAGCGAGCCGATCGCATCGGTGGACTGCTCACGTATGGCATCCCTAACATGAAATTGGACAAAGGGGTGGTGCAACGTCGACTGGATCTGATGGCCGCGGAGGGTGTCAAGTTCGTAACGGGAGCCAACGTTGGACAAAATGTTGACCCGAAGCAATTGATGGCCGAAAACCATGCGGTGCTGTTGGCAACCGGAGCGACCAAGCCTCGCGATTTGCCCATCCCCGGACGGCAGCTAAAAGGCGTTCATTTCGCGATGGAGTTCTTAACCGCCAATACCGCCAGTTTGCTTGACAGCGCGCATCAAGATGGCAAGTTCATCTCGGCCAAGGGCAAGCGGGTCGTCGTGGTCGGCGGCGGCGATACCGGTTGCGACTGCATAGGAACCAGTTTGCGGCATGGTTGCACGCAGTTGGTCAATTTCGAACTGTTGGACAAACCGCCACAAGACCGTGCTCCCGATAACCCTTGGCCGCAGTGGCCTCGAACCTTTCGGGTGGACTATGGTCACGAAGAAGCGGAAGAAAAATTTGGACGCGATCCGCGCGAGTACTGTATTTTGAGCAAGGAGTTTATCGACGACGGGCAAGGAAACGTCACAGGAATCAAGACCGTTCGCGTGCAATGGGTCAAAAAAGATGGCCGCTTCACTATGGAGGAGATCGCAGGCAGCGAAGAAATTATCGGTGCCGATCTGGTGCTGCTTGCCATGGGTTTCCTAGGCCCCGAGAGCAGCGTATCGGAATTGCTTGGCATCGAGTTGGATCCACGAAGCAACTACAAAGCCGAACATGGCAAGTTTGATACCAACGTAGCTGGCGTCTTCGCAGCGGGCGATTGCCGTCGCGGCCAGTCGCTGGTCGTATGGGCAATCAATGAGGGACGCGGCGCGGCTCGAGCGATTGACTTGTACCT
>JANPLP010000966.1:0-7448 GCA_031426595.1 Planctomycetia bacterium
GCTCATCGTGGAACGCTGGAGCGCGCGGAAGTGGATCTGTCGCATCATGGTCACCTGGGGAATTATGGCCGCAGCGACCGCATTCGTTACGACGCCGATGCAGTTTTACATCGTTCGGTTTTTTCTTGGTGTGGCCGAAGCGGGCTTCTTTCCGGGCGTGATTGTTTACTTGACTCACTGGTTCCCATCTAAGGACCGAGCTCGCGCGATTTCGTATTTTCTCGTTGCGTCCCCGTTGGCTATGATCATCGGCCCCGCCATCTCACAACTGTTTATTGACATCGGTCGGACTTATGTCGTCGACGGTGTTACGGTTACTAACCCAGATCTCTTGGGTCTGAAAGGTTGGCAGTGGATCTACATTTTCTGGGGCATACCCGCTGTGATCACGGGGATGATTGTCTTGTTCTATCTCACCGATCGTCCGCGACAAGCCAAGTGGCTCACGCAAGCCGAGCGCGACGCACTTGAAAACGAACTCGAACGCGAAAAGAAGCTCAAAGCCAACGCGGCTCATCATTCCGTTTTTGCGGCACTGACCAGTCCGCGAGTGCTACTACTGTCGCTGGCATACTTTGGAATCGTCACCGCCAACTACGGCATTGAATTCTTCTTGCCCAGCATTTTGAAGCAGTGGTACGCCCTCGAGCCATCGCGCGTGGCGCTGCTAGTCATGATCCCTTCGCTGCTAGTGATTCCTGGTCAGTTGTTCGTTGGCTGGAGTTCAGATCGCTTTCATGAACGCCGCTGGCATTCAGTGCTGCCTGTCGTTATCGGAGCGAGTCTGCTAGTGGGGTCGACTTTTACGCAGGGCAACATCTACTTGACTCTCTTCTGTTTCACGATTGCCGCAGCAGGCATGAAGTCATACATGCCTGCTTTTTGGGCGCTGCCCAGTTTGTTCCTCACGTCGTCAGCGGCTGCAGGTAGTGTTGGGATGATCAACTCCATCGGGAACCTAGGTGGCTTTATTGGCCCGACAGTCATGGGCTGGGTCGATAAGAACTTAGGCTCGTACACTTATGGTTTGTATTTCCTCAGTCTGACCAGCATCCTTTCAGCCGCCCTCATTGCGGTCCTCCCACTGCGGCAACCTCCAGAGCATGTGGCGGATCCCGACGAAAACGCAAAAGGCAACGCAGCGACTCGTTAGATTCGTTGCTGGACAAGCCAAGTCCTTTATAACCGTGGTCGATTCGCGAAATTTCTGGCTGCGCGTATTCAGTTCTGCTCGCACGCAATCTAGAATCGGTGCCAAAGTAGGCGACCCCAAGGCATCTTAAGTAGGAACCGCTATGGCGAACCAATTGTTTCGCACCAAGAGTCTCAATTCGATGGTGGCTGATATGGAAGGCAGTCACCGGCTGAAACGCACGCTTGGCCCCATCTCGCTGACCGCGCTCGGAGTGGGAGCCATCATCGGCACCGGTATCTTTGTGCTCGTCGGTAAAGCGGCCGCTAATCAAGCGGGACCGGCAATCATGCTCTCGTTTGTCGTGGCTGGGTTGGCGTGCGTGTTTGCCGCGCTGTGCTACGCCGAGTTCGCTTCGATGGCACCGGTTGCAGGCTCGGCTTACAACTACGCTTACGCGACGCTTGGCGAACTGATGGCTTGGATCATCGGATGGGACTTGATACTCGAGTACGCGGTGGCGTCCTCCACTGTCGCGCACGGTTGGTCCAAGTACATGCAAGCTCTGCTGGACCAGTGTCAAATCAGAATCTTCAGCAAAGCCACCGAAGCGCTGCCCGCGGGCGCGCTGCATCGATTCGCGGACGCGCCGTTTGATTACAACGGTAAAGCTGAAGCTGTGAACCACACGATGGCGACCGGTCAGTCCATTATGGTCGAAGGGGGCTCATTTTTTGGAACGGGCTACTTCTTCGATCTACCTGCCGTCCTAATCACTGCCATCGTGACGACCATTCTTGTACGCGGCGTTTCCGAAAGCGCCTTCACCAATGCGATCATGGTCGCGATCAAAGTGTCGGTGGTACTGTTCATCATCGTGGCTGGTTTTCAATACATCAACGTTGCGAACTGGACCGATGATTTTGCACCTTACGGATACGGGGGAATGACCTTCTTTGGGCAACCTGTTCTCGGCGGTTCCGATAAAGGAATGATGGCCGGTGCGGCGGGTGTTATCTTCGCGTATTTAGGGTTTGATGCGGTGTCGACGCAAGCTGAAGAGGCAAAGAATCCGAAACGCGATTTGCCGATCGGAATTATCGGCTCGTTGGTAATTTGCACCCTGCTTTACATCGCTGTTTCTGCCACCCTGACCGGCATGGTCCCTTACAACAAGATCGACATCAACGCCCCTGTCGCAATTGCGTTCCAGCAAGTGGGTTTCGAGTCCGCGCAGTTCCTCGTTACTATCGGTGCATTGGCCGGTATCACTTCGGTGTTGCTGGTGATGATGATGGGCCAGCCACGCATTTTCCTCGCTATGGCTCGTGACGGACTGATGCCGGTTGGTTTCTTCGGCGCCGTGCATTCCAAATTCAAAACCCCGTACAAGTCGACGATTCTTACGGGGCTGGTCGTGGCGGTCGCCGCTAGCCTACTGCCATTGAGCATTTTGGCTGACCTAACGAGCATCGGTACCCTGTTCGCATTTGCATTGGTTTGCTTATCAGTGCTGATCCTGCGTTACGTCGACCCAGAGCGTGAACGCCCATTCCGCTGCCCGTTCTCACCCGTTTTTCCAGCCCTAGGCATTATTCTCTGCGTGGCCTTAATGCTCTCGCTGCCGAGCGAGAACTGGATGCGACTGATTATGTGGCTCGCCGTCGGCTTAGTCATTTACTTCTGCTACGGGTACTGGAACAGCAAACTACGCAACGCACCTAGCGTGTAGCCTGCGCCCGGCGTTCAGCAGAATTGTTTGACACGTCCCGCACGACTGACTTCTCTAAACTTTAAAAGCCAATGCTGATTCGCTTAGCATTGGCTTTTACTTTTTGAGTTGCGGGCGCCGGCCCGCAAACAAATCGCAGCTTAGTACCAAGTTAACTGCAAATTGCCCTTAGAATGGGCTGTAAAATGGTAAGCCCCCATTGCTCAACCTACACATCGAGTCCGCGATGCACAAAATCACACTGATCCCATTCGTCATGTTCATGCTTCTCTTGCTCAGCCCTTTTTCTGTGCGCGCTGACGATGCAGAAGAGGCCAAGCATCGGGAGCAAGTTGTGGTGAGCATGCGTCGAGCCGCGGAGTACTTTCGAAGTCATGTGGCAACGCATGGTGGATACGTTTATCACTACGCCTTGGATCTTGACCGACGCTGGGGCGAAGGCGAAGCCACCAAGGATCAGATTTGGGTCCAGCCACCTGGAACACCAACAGTTGGGCTTGCCTACGTCGCCGCGTATCGAGCCACCGGGGATCACTATTATCTCGAAGCGATTGAAGAAGTAGCGAAAGCGCTCATTTATGGCCAATTGAAATCAGGCGGATGGACAAACTGTATCGACTTTGATCCTCAGGGTGCGCGCGTCGCGCAGTATCGCGGTGGCCGTGGCGGCGGCAAAAACAACTCATCGCTCGACGATGGCCAAACGCAAACCGCGATTCGCTTCATGATTCAAGCAGACGCCGTTTTCGAGTTCAAGAATGCCGCGATCCATGAATCTGCCACCACAGCGCTCGACGCTCTGCTAGCGTCGCAATTCGACAGCGGTGGGTTTCCTCAAGTTTGGAGCGGGCCGATCGCCGAACAGCGAGTTGTTCGAGCCAGTTTTCCAGAACACGACTACCGCACCGAGGGTCGTATTAAAAACTACTGGGACATGCCGACGCTTAACGACAATGTATGTGTGCATGTGGCGCATGCACTGCGCGACGCCTATCAAACTTACAACGATGCCAAGTATCTGAAAGCGTTGAAAAAGCTCGGTGATTTTTTGCTTCTTGCACAGTTACCTGAGCCGCAACCCGCTTGGGCTCAGCAGTATAATCTTGAAATGCAGCCCATTTGGGCGCGGCGGTTCGAGCCGCCCGCCATCGCGGGTCATGAATCGCAAAGCGTGATAGCACTGATGATTGAGATCGCTGAGATAACGGGAGAGAAAAAATATCTGAGCACGTTGCCTCAAGCGATTGATTACCTGCGGCGCAGCGCATTGCCGGACGGACAAGTGGCTCGCTACTATGAGCTCAAAACCAATCGTCCGCTGTACATGCGCCGTAAGGGCGACGAGTACACGCTCACGTTTGATGACAGCGATCTGCCTGCGCACTATTCTTGGAAATCGAAATCGCAGGTTGAGAAACTTCAACAGCAGCTTGATAACTTTGGTAAACCGCCCAAACTTCGCGAGCCGAGCAGGCAACAGATTGATCAAATTATCAGCGACTTAGACGAACGCGGGCGCTGGATCACCACCGCCACCGGCGACCGGCTTGTCGGCCAAGCCAAACTGAAATCTGGCGAGCAATTCATCTCTTCCGCCGCCTTCAGCGAAAACGTAACCCTGTTGAGCAGTTATCTGGTTGGCCGCACGCGACCGCGGGGGTAAGCTTCATTCTCGCGCTCAGCCGCCATAACAGACGACTCACTTGTTTCCACCAGAAGCCATTTGTTTACGTCATCCCCAATAAAAGAAATCTTCAAAATCGCTTTTGCGAAGTTGCTTGCACATTCGGATAAGATTAGATTCAACGGCCGCATCTGCAACATTGATATATTTTAAGGTGAGCACATGGCACGTTACTGCCAAAGCCGTCGCGTCGCTCGTCGTTCTTGGTTGCAGTTCGAATTCATGGAGCCTCGCAATTTGCTGGCCGTGTACAACGTCCAACTCAACGCAGCGCTTGGCGGGGATGGCAGCGCAGCCAGGCCATTCGCAACCATCGCGGCAGCGGTATCGGCAGCAAACTTAAATAGTGGGCCTGATGAAATATTAGTCGGCCCAGGCAGCTATGGGGAATCGATTTCAATAAGCGACCCTGCTGACCTGACGCTTCGTGGCGATGCCGCTCAGCGTCCTGTGCTTACAGGAATTCGACTAGTGTTACCGAACGCGAATTATGCGTTCGAGAATCTTAATATCGTGTCCACGACTGGGGGCGGTGTTTCCGTCGATAACGCAAATCGCCCTTTCGTTCGGGCTGGCTCGACAGCAGTTCCCGGTAAGTAAGGGATTTCCTCCGCGAGCGAGTTTTGGATGGGATTTTCAGAGCCTGCGTGAACGCGATCACGGGCGCAAGGCGGTTGAGCGGGCGAATCAGCGTAGCCAAGTCGAAATGCAATTCCTCTCGCTTGACCAGTGGTTCGATAAAGATCACCGTGCACGAATCGTTTGGCAAACGCAATAAGGTGTTTCCGCCATGCTAACACACTAGGGAACCCCAGCAAAATTTGACTGAAGCATGATTGCAGAGGGGTTGGCAAAGTAAAGAAAAAATGGGTGCCATTCGTGGATGGCACAATCAAGTTCCCGTCAAGTTAATGGGTGGCACCAACTGGACTTTTCTTAGCCACGTCGCGGACCGCAGGCGGTGTGATTCGCGTTGTTATGGTACGCTTTGATGATGCTTCATGGGCACCATACTTTTGCACTGATCCAAATGTGTCGGCGCGCGACATACTTGAAACTGGAGCTAGTCGTTGGGCAATTGAGGAACACTTCCACGATGTCAAAGAAGTGTGGGCAGCTGGTCAGCAGCAGGTGCGCAATCTTTGGTCTAGCGTTGGTTGCTGGCATTTGAATCAGTGGATGTACTGTCTTGTCGAACTCAGCTCATGGGACACACCAGCGAGCGAGCTTTCAGATCGCAGCGATCGTCCCTGGGACAATCCTGACCGTCGTCCCTCGCACGCCGACAAACGTCGCGCAATTACGAAGGAAATGTTGGAGAAACAATTTCTGAAGTCTCTGCCCCCTGGACGCGAGTCGCGAAAATTCCGAAAGCTTATTCGGGATATAATTAGCCTCAGCGCGTAGGCCCAAAGATGGGCCAATCGATCCAAGCCCTAAACGCCGCCAAACGGCAACCAGCTATTGCTCGAGATGAACGCAGTGCCTCGCAACTCACACAAGGCATTCGCCTAAAGTGCAGTGATCCAACGAGGCATTGAAAACTAAGCTAGGAACTTTCTGTTTGGCAGTTGTTTGCCGAAAGTGGTACAATGAAGGAGTTGGCTTGGGACACTTGCCATCTTAAATTTCGGCTTCAAGAGGCGACTATGGTCATAAGCATAAACATTCCTGACGGAACTGAGCGCATTCTTGCAGAGCAAGCCGCTATGCGAGGACAGTCGGTAGAGTCGTATGCCGCAGAACTGATTCGTAAAGGTGTCATCGGTAGTCGGACGTTTGCAGAAATCTTAGCTCCGTTCCGTGAGCAGGTCGCCAATTCGGAAATTCCTGATTCAGAGCTTGACGGTATTTTCGAAACAGCACGAAACGAAGTGTACGATGCCAAACAAGGTAAGAAGTAATTGGGTAAGGTACGAGTCGTTTTCGACTGCATGATCTTTCTGCAAGCGGCGGCTAAACCTAGTGGACCCGCAGCCGCGCTTCTTGAACTTGTAGAAATTGGTGAACTTGAGCTATTCGTTTCGGAAGCTTGTCTCGAAGAGGTTCGGGAAGTTTTGATCCGCCCCAGTCTTCAACGCAAGTTTCCATCGCTAACGATTTCTACCGTTAATGATTTCCTCGACCGAATTCAGGTGTGCTCAGTTTATTCAGCCAGCGTTTCTAGCTCCTTCGTCCTCGATCGCGATCCTAAGGACGCTAAGTACATCGATCTGGCGATTGCAATGAAGGCTGACTTTCTTGTGACTCGTGACAAAGACCTGCTTGATTTGCGAGAACAGGGAAACCCGCTCTTCCCCATTTTTGAAAAACTTGGCTGGATTTGCAGGATCGTCGATCCCTTCGAGATGCTGACCTATTTGCGCAACAGAGAATCCAGCTAAGCAACAGCAGCCACCTAATCCGCAATTGGCCAATAGCTGGGCTCCAATGGTAAATGCCCAAGGTGCTTGCCACCGCTTAGCTGTTGGCAAAGTCGCCTTCGTCTTGACATAAGTAGGCTCGCTCAAGTCGGCGACAAGTCCCGCCAATCGAGGACTTCCCAAGAAAAATCTTGCGAGATTCTGAAGAGTCCGCTGCTGTTCCAAGCTCCGATCCGCAATTACCTGTTGGCGGGACCGTAGCTCAAACCACTTCGGTTCTCTTTGTCTCAAGATGTCTAACCGTCACACGTTTATTACCAACTTGAGTAAGGCTAAAGTCTCAGCCAAGATTGCTCAAGACCTTGCACGGCACTCGTGTCATGCGCCATTAGAAATGACCCCATAAGCGTTCAATAGAAATGTCCCCATGATTACCTCTTAGGAGGTATATGCCATGGAGACTATTTTGATGAGCAAAAGCGAGCGGAAACGATTGGCTGTGATGGCGCAAATGGCGTCCGGCAAGCTGGATCTGAG
>JANPLP010000967.1:0-7152 GCA_031426595.1 Planctomycetia bacterium
CCCAACACAGTAATAGATGCCATTTGCGAGTCACCGAACGAAGGAATTTCGAAAAAACCTTTATTTCACGACGCCCACTTACCAACTTCACGCGGAGAACACGGACATAGACTTCTGCTAGTTGAACCGGTCGTTCATTTCGAACCTTTGCGTTTTCCCAAGAACATTGTCCAAGGAAAGGGGCGTCGCAATTGGCTGAGTTCGACTTGCGTTTCAATCAGCGAAGATATTGCACCTCTGCTGAAGTGCTGAAGGTGCCCTGGCGTGTTACCGAAACGAGTCCAGTACTTGCCGCGAGCCACGTTCAGAATGCGCCAAGCAGGTTCCCAGGGGACGCTGATTAAGACCCAGCGCTTCGCAACACGAGCAATCTCGGCGAGCGCTTTCTCGGGAGCGTCTAAGTGCTCAAGGACCTCGCAGGCGATCACTAAGTCACGGGACTCTGATTCGACGGGTAGCTCGTAAGCCGAGCCTCTCGCGAAGGCAAAATGCGGATACCGTTGCTGGGCTAATTCGATTTGGCTCGCGTCGATGTCGATGCCGAGGTAGTCGCACGTGGGCGATAGAACCCTAGCTGCTAAATCACCTGGCCCACAGCCCACTTCCAAAACCGAATCAAATTCGGCGTGGCTCAACAAAGCCTTTGCGCTCGACAAAAATCCGCGCATCAACATTCGATGGATGGGGTTTCGTGAGCGGTACTTGTCAAAGTAATTGCCACCGACAAATGTCACGTTCGTTTCGACTGAATTCTCAACTGGATGGGTCATCATTTGAATCTTTTGGTTGCGATGATTCAGTGTTAAGTTTGATCAAGTCTCGGTGGGATGATGAAAGTGCTTGATTGTGTGAGCCGACGGCGCAAAGCAAATGACACTTCTCTTTGCGTTTGTTCTTTAGCGGTATGGCGTGAGCCGTTCGGTTCTTCCCACGTTTCTCCGCTAAAACACCGGACGGCTTGCGCCGTGCCGCTACAAAGTGACTGCCATTAGGCGCTAGCCAAGTGGCTTTAGGTGTTCAATCTCGCCAGCATCGAAGCCCGGGGCTAACCATCTCGGCTCACTTTTCGTCAGCCAAGCCTCAGGGCGTGCCAACAAGTAACGCTAAAGGTCAACGGCCTAGGGTGGGCTATCGATCTGCTGGATTTTCTCGAGCAGCCTGCGGTTCTGTGCGATCAGGTCGGCGAGTAATCCAGCAACCAACACAATCGCAGACAGCACCAGTAACGAAGCGCCGAGGACGAGCGACTGCAAGTGACCGTTCCCGTTTCCAAGCAGATAAAACAGCAGGAAACGAACAATTGGAATCGCACCCACTGCGGCCAGTAACCCGCTCAACCATGCAAGTGTCTTCAACGGATGGAACATAAAGAAGACTCGCAGCAGCGTGGTGGCCGATCGAAAAACAAAACTCGCATGACTGCGAAACAGTCGCGACGGTCGCGTTGGGGCGTTGGTCGCAATGGAAACGAACTCCAGCGCAAATCCCTTTTCAATGCACTGCACCAGCGACTCGATCGTGTAACTGTACGGGGTGACAATGTGCATCTGATGGGCACAAGTGGCTGAGTAAGCTCGAAAGCCACTGACTGGATCCGGTATGGGTTTTCCAACGATGCCGCCGACGATCTTGCGACCGAACCAATACAGCCAGCGTTTCGTCAGCCCGTTTCGACGATCCAGTTCAGGACTTCGGTTTCCGATCACCACGTCGGCTCGCCCGCACAGAATCGGCTGGACCAGATCACTTACGAAACGCCCTGGGTATTGATGATCACCATCAGTGTTGACAATGATCGTCGCCCCTTGCCGAAGCGATTCGGCCAGCCCCGTTGCAAAAGCGGCCGCCAAGCCTCGGTTGACGCGATGCGATACGACATGGCTGACACAGAGCCGCTTGGCCTCTTCGGCTGTTCCGTCCTGGCTGCCGTCATCGACCACCAGTGTCTCGATGCAATCCACACCTTCGATCTGTTGCGGTAGATCAGCCAGCACCAACGGCAAAGTACTCGCTTCGTTGAAGCAAGGGATCTGAATGATAAGTTTGATCATGGATCGCTAGCAGGCTTTTGAGGCTTGAGATGCGAGGCTTGAGGCTTGAGGTGCGAGGATACGGCGCAATTGATCGATCCAGCGGCGAACGGTTTTTCGATCGACTTTCAACTTCACTGCTATCTCATCCCGCGTGTACTCTGCCGACAGCATGAGGAAGACTTGTTTGTGATTTGGGTTGCCAAGCGACTGTAAGCAGTGCTCGATCAACTCATTCCTTTCAAAGTCGCGAGCAGGGTCGTCTAATCGCGACACAGGATGACGCGGAACAATGTCGAGCGATTCGATCCGCAGTCTGCGTCCGTCGATATCATGTGGCACCCGTTTGGCGCGACGATTCGATCTGCACGCCAGTCTGCATTCGTTGGTTGTTATTTGTCGCAGAAGCCCGATGAGATGACCACAAGATCGAATGTGAAAGTCCGGATCGCGGACGTAGACAACCATCAATTTGCAGACCGCATCGTTCACGGCTTGGTCTGTATCAAATTGGGGGCGGCTCAACCCTAGGTGGGCAAACCAGTCTGCAATGGGATAAAGAGTGTATGTTAGTGACACTTCCGCGCTGCCTCGTTCGCGACTACTAGCACCTGCATTGCGGATTAAACCTATCCAATCAAATAGGATCGGCTCGTTGATCTCGCGGAAGTAGCGTTCTGGCATGCTGTCACCCCGACCCCAGTGTACCCAAACTGACCGGCGACGAGCAGCATATAGCGCTACTAGTACCAATGCAACTTAAATAGCCATCGGGACGATAAGGACGGCAACGGCTGCGTCGCATGGAGCTCGTATTTAAATAGAATCTTTGAGGGGTTTCTCGACCTTCCGATTCTTGACGCGGAGCTTTCCAGCCACAGAAGTGAGGGGGTGCTTGGGGACTATCGGCCGCGTGGCTCACTCGTTTCGGTTTGCGTCTTCAACGGAACCACCCAGTTGGCATTACTTGAATTTGAATCGCCTTCTAACCTCCTGGATTTCCGAAAGCTTTTTTCCATCATCGCATTTACTTCATGGCAGCGCGATGGAGGGTAAAGCGATGATGGCTGGAAAATAGAACTGCAATTCTGCAATGCAGCACTGGCATCCAATATTTTTGCCCAGCATCTTTTGGCTAGAAATACTGCTGTACAGCAATTCACCCAATGGACAACGGCGAGTTTCAGGGCCAGCCGTCGGCGGTAGAAAGAAATGAGCTTGGCTCAGTCAAACAAAACTTGTTCAACGGTGTTGCCGAGCAGCGTATCGCTTTCCCGCAAGTCGGCGAGATGCAGGTCGTCGCCCGCTTGAAGAAACTCAATGTCGAGCTTGTTGTTCCGCGGTACGCAGGCGACAACATACGAATCTCCTAGGACTTGCAATCGATCGGTCGCGATCGAATAGACCATCGCCGTCTGTTCATCGACTCCCAAGCCGATCAAGCCGGTGTTCTTGTCGAGCACGCTGCGCAATCTTTGGAAACGATTCCGACGCAAAAAATGCTGGTCGACGACTACACCGGGCATGAATCCAAAACCTTTGCCGACTTGAGGATTCTTTCGACCGCCGGCAACCATCACCGCCGACATGACTGCCGCGCCGGCTGACGTACCGCCGATTACCCCTTTGCGTTTCAGCAACTCGTGCAGCTTGTTTTCAACGAGCGTATTGGCGTAGCGATTGATCAACCAGTTCTGCTGTCCGCCGCCCAGCCAGACTCCGGTCGCTTCATCGAGTAAGCAGGTAAAGCTTGAGTCGTTGGCTTGTTCCCGACTGACGGCGTTCAGCATATGGAAAGTAAGCGGTTCGAACTCCTTCCACACGTCGAAGTAACTGTCAAAGCTGCTTTCATCTTCTTCGCCACCCGGGATAATTACCAACTTAGCGTTCGTACCACCTGCCAGCTCCATGAATTTGCGGCGTGCCGTCGGAGGCACATCACCGCCGCCGCAAATGACCAACGTCCCTTCGGATGCCTCTTGAGCCGATTTTGCGCGCAGCGCTCGATCGATCTGACTTTGAATTTCTTGGCGCACGAAAACTGCGAGCGCAACGGCCCCGATCCCGCAAAGGGTGACCCATTGCGGGCGCGAAAGCCACCATTTTTTTGTCGCTGGTTGGGCCATGAAAATTCTAAGAACGGGGCGTGTTCGGTGAAAACTCGGCAACAAAATGCCGCTAGAATTGAATTGCGCAATTATACCCCTCGAATCGTCAATTGGCAGTGTATTGCTCGGTAGAAGGATGAAACTGGACGCAGCCTGGCGTTTCATGGTACGCTTTCCCCTGCTTGTCTCGGCTTACGCTGCACAATCCCGCCGTAAAGACCGATTGAGCGACATTAACGACAACTCCCACCTGTTATCTATTTAGGAGCAAAAGCATGTCCAACTCCAACCGGTTGATTCTCCCGAACCAAGACCGCCGACTATTCCTCAAGCATTCAGCCGCAGCCCTCGCTGCGGGTGCGGCTCTGACGGGCGCTGCGGGCGCGAGCGACAAACTAACCGCCAGCGAACCCGAATCGCTGGTGAAGGTCTTTTACGAGTCGCTCAAACAAGAGCAACGATCGAAGGTCTGCTACGCTTGGGATCATATCGACCCAAAACGAGGTTTGCTGCGCACCCGCGTCGCGAATAACTGGATGATCAACGAACAAGAAGTAAACAGCGAGTTTTATACGGCGGAACAAAAAGATCTGATCCGCAAAATCTTCGAAGGTATCATTCAGCCTGAATGGCACGCCAACTTCGACAAGCAACTGGAAGACGACTGCGGTGGATTCGGCGAAGAACAAAGTATCGCTATTTTCGGAAAACCAGGGGATGGCAAATTTGAGTTCGTGCTGACCGGCAGGCACATGACCCTCCGCTGCGACGGCAACTCAAATGAAAATGTCGCGTTCGGTGGGCCGATCTTCTACGGTCATGCTCCGAGCGGTGGCGATGAAGAGGCTGACCATCAAGGCAATGTGTTCTGGTCCCAAGCACTTGAGGCGAACAAGGTTTATCAGATGCTCGACGGCAAGCAACGCAAGGTAGCCGAAGTTCCTAAAACTCCCCGCGAACAGTCCGTTGCGTTTCAAGGGAAAGGCGCTTCGTTTACGGGCATGCCTATCACCGATTTGTCTTCCGACCAACGCACACAAATGCAGTTGACCTTGAGCAAGCTGGTAGAACCCTTCCGCAAATCGGATCGTGAAGAGGCTATGAAATGCCTAGCCACCCAAGGCGGACTAGACGCTTGCTACCTCTCGTTCTACACCGACAGCGACATCGGTAAAGATCAAGTCTGGGACAACTGGCGGCTCGAAGGACCATCGTTTGTATGGCACTACAGAGGCGCGCCGCACGTGCATGTTTGGGTCAATATTGCCGATAGCGATAAGGTAGAATTGAATGCCTAGGACCTGATAACGGGTTATTAAAACTTGTCGGTGAAGAATCGTCAGTGAAACTCGTGAGCGACCGGATAAGTCTGGTCGCTGTTTTTATTTACTAGGAGGTCGAATTCTTTAGACTACCGCTGGCTTCGTATAGTTCAACTTTCTGACCGCACGTCGCCAAGTTCGACCTCAATCCTCATGATAATTTTGTCGCTGCGCTGCAGTGACTACGATTTCCAAGCGATAAGCTGAATTCGCGAGCCGAGCTTCGACAGTTGCTCGAGGTGGTGCGTTTCCAGGGGAAACCCAAGCGTCCCACACTCGATTCATTCCAGCAAAGTCAGCTAAATCAGCAATGAAGATCTGACACATCAAGATCCGCGATTTGTCGCTATGCACCTGAGCCAACAGTCGGTCGATCAAATCCAGTACTTCGCGCGTCTGGGCTTCGATGTCTCCACTCAGCGTTTCTTCTGGGACCTGACCCGCTAAATAAGCCACTCCATTATGAATGGCTACTTCCGAGTATCGCGAGGCCATTCCGATACGATGCACTGACATGCTTTAAAGATCTTTCACTGAGCTGTTGGTGTTGAAATGGCGGATGTTGTGCGAGAGTCTACCAAACTCAATTAAGTCGCGCACCGGTGAAGTCTAATCGCTGTGATCCCTTCAGAAAATCTGTCTCGGTCAGAAGTGTTCGGATGTCGTCGCAGTCCCAAGCTTATTCCTCGATGGAACTCCACGTAGTAGGGCAATGCCGCTTGATCAGTTCCGCCAAACTCGCCGGCATGAGACGGCGAGTCATGGGGACAAATCGCGTGTCCTCAGTCGCGACGTTGCCCGCCTGACGACCATATTTGTAATCGTGAGTTAAAGTAAGGTCCGCCGCTAAAGCTGCCGGCGGGATCTGCCCCGCTGGAATCGATACGAAGATCTGCTCCACCAGCGGTTTTTTAACATGCTCGCTGCGCATCAACATCTGCTTTAAAAACAATTGGCGATAGACCTGCTTGGCGGTCAGTTGCCCAGGATCGATCAGGTTTACCTTCTCACTGATCAATTTGCGATAAGGCTGGCTACCATCACTGCCGCGGTAATCTCGCAAGCGATTCAAGTTGTCGCGAATGCGTTCGGACTCAAATGGGAAATGGGTGCAGCCCAAGATGACATTTCCAATCGGTTGAGTGGCACCTGACTGGCGATAGCTTTCCAACAAAGTCACTACGTCATACCGAACATAGTTTTCGATCGAATTGAGTTGCCAAGTTTCTGGTCGGCTCGGATCACCACGCATGCCACGGATGTCAAAGTCATAGACCCTTTGCAACGCAGGCTGGATCGAAGCTTTAGTGTTGGATGCAGCCGGGCCTTGGTACGCAACGCTGCCATTTTTATCGGTAGCCTCGCGCGCAGATTGGACTTCGGACGCGTTCTCACGTTGAACAAATGCGGAGTTTCCTTCGATGGCACCTGCCAAGCCCAAACTTCCTTGCTGCCATACCATCGGCTGGCGTTTTCCCGCGCGTCCAGCCGCTTTCGCAATGGCTTTCGGATAGGCACCGCTACTGCACGTTCCTAGCGTCGCCATCACTGCAACAGCGTCTTGTGTTGGATCCACCGACAACTCTCGGACCAGCGACTCAGCACCCGCTTCGACCACTCCCACCACCAGCACCGGTAACTGCCATCGGTCAATTGCCTTCCGGATATCTTCCAATCCATAGGCGGTCGCCG
>JANPLP010000968.1:0-2671 GCA_031426595.1 Planctomycetia bacterium
AGAGTCTCCGTGAGCAGTTGGCTGAGGCGGTTGAGCTTGAGCAATACGAATTGGCGGCTCGGTTGCGTGACGAAATGTCGCGCGAAACATCTAATTAGCACCCCGATCTAGCATCCCCGAGCCCAATCGATGACACGCGACGAGCCGGCGGTGCCAGAAATCGTTCCGCAGACAGAGGTCCTGGCTGCGGCTGTTCCCGAGTTTGTTGTTCCCGAACTTGTTGATGCGCAGCAGGCTGGCACGCAGCGAGCCCAAGTGCCGGACTCGCTTACAACTGCAACGCCACCGATCCGCTTTGTCGACGAGGGCTACTCCTGGCTGGCCGCTAACCTGTGGCTGTGCGGCAGCTTAGCGATCCTAGTTCTGGCGACTGTCATGACTGTGGGACCCGAGCGGCAAGTCTACCTGCCTGGGCTGAGCGTGCCGGTTCCTGAGACGTGCACTCTGCGAGCACGCTTTGCGATCGATTGCCCGGGCTGCGGAATGACCCGGTCGTTTATCCATATCGCCCACGGAAGAATACTGGACGCCCTGCGGCTAAATCCAGCCAGCATTCTTGTGTTTCTCTTCATCGCTGCTCAAATCCCGGCCGCCGCAGCACGATTTTTGCTCGGTCGTTCCAGTCGCATGGCAATCGCTTGGACTCGGTTTAATGAGCTCGCTTTAATTGCCTTGCCCAGCATTACGTTTCTTCAATGGATCATTCGGATGTCGACAGGAGTCTACACGTGAGCAACTCGATTCAGATTTTGGGGCCTCGCGGCAACACTTTGGCAGTGCATGCGGCGGGCGAAGGAGCCACGTTGTTTCTGCTGCACGGATTTCCGCTCGATCATCGCATGTGGCAACATCAGCTACAGGCGCTGTGCCAACGAATGCATGTCGTTGCCGTGCATCTGCGGGGCTTCGGCAACTCGACGTTTGACGAAGGTCAATACACGCTCGCCGAACTCGCCCAGGACGTTGAATTCCTGCGTCAGCATCTGGCGGGCAACGAACCGATTTGGCTGTGTGGGCTGTCCATGGGTGGCTACGTCGCGTTCGAGTACTGGCGTCAATTTGCAAACAACCTGCGAGGCTTGATCTTGACCAACACCAAACCGACTGGAGACAACGCGGAAGCTAAAGCGAATCGGTTAGCGATGGCTGATAAGGCTCTGGAGCAAGGTTCTTGGGGAGCGGTCGAAGCGATGTTTCCAAAGTTGCTATCCGAGCAGAGCCAAGTGGCGCAGCCCGATTTGATAGAGATTGTGCAGTCGATGATGAAGACTGCCGCGCCCGCCTCAATCGCCGCAGCTCAACGTGCCATGGCCGAACGACGCGATTTTTCCGCGCAGTTGTCCACCATCCACGTCCCAACGCTAGTCGTGGCTGGCGAAGCCGATCCGATTGCACCCGCGGAGGAGGGCCGGAAGTGGTCAAACTCGATTCCAGGTGCACGATTCGAAATCATCCCTGCCACCGCTCATCTCTCGCCGCTTGAGAACCCAGCCGCGTTTAATCAGCTCGTGCTTGATTTCATAAGCGCTTGATGCTTGCCCCCGGGAGGGAGAGCCTCCCCGTCGCGCTTTCTGAGATTTTGTTGCACACCGACACTCCACAAGAGCGTCGCCATCCGGTAGCTCCCCTGCAAGCTTCCGTTGCGCTTTCGTCGGCAGGTTGCTCGCATCTGTCCCAGACCTCGCAATTTGCCTGGGCTAATGTGGACTGCCGCGGTGTGGCTAGCAAACTCGAAAACATTTCCAAAAATTTGCAACTGCAGTGCGTGGCAAGCTCGACCTTAGCGAATTCTTCACAAACCTTTGGAACGGCTCGACTTAGAGCTTGTCAGGCATTCCGGTACTGTACAGATCCACTTCTTAACACTCGCCGGAAGTCCCGAATTCAGCTTGGTTTACGACTAGCCGCTTATAAAATTTGACACAGCGAACTGAACCTGTATCATCATCGCACGTGCTAGATGTAGTGCTCGCAAATCGGCTCTATACTATGGGTAGTGGTTTGTTTGCGCTCTAGCCATCTGGTTTATGGAGTCTCGGTCACGGGCGGATTGCCCAAAGCACAACCAACTCGACCATGATGGTGGACTTAGGTTCAGTAACTTTTCGGTTTTTTGTTCACTACTAACGAACATCGCTTGGAAGCCCTTGGAACGCCCTGAGAAATCTGATTTTCACGGCCAACTGTGACACTTCAATCGCTGCAGCACTTCGTCAACTAGTGAACGCAATTTTTTAGCTAAACCAGTTCGTTTAGGCTTGAAGGAGTATTCAGGATGGCAACAGTTGAAATGGGTCGCGGTGGGTCGAAGAGTCGGGTCAAGCGTGCGGTGTCGAAGCAATTGCGTGGCGATCGCGCCGGTTTGCAGATCGGAGCTCGGTTCTGCCCGCCGGACACCGATCCGTTCGATACCGTGCAATGGGAAGTTCGCAGTGCGGCCATCAAGGACGAATCGGGCAAGGCTCTGTTCGAACAGACCGATTGTGAAGTCCCAGCTCAGTGGAGCCAATTGGCGACGAACGTAGTGGTCAGCAAGTACTTCTACGGCGAACCTGGTACCAAGCAACGCGAGAACAGCGTCCGGCAACTCATTCATCGCGTCACTCGCACCATCACCGACTGGGGCATCGAAGACGGCTACTTCGACACTCAGGCTGATGGCGAACGCTTC
>JANPLP010000969.1:0-10365 GCA_031426595.1 Planctomycetia bacterium
ATACTTTCGTCTTGAATCGCCAATCGCTTCACTCATTGTGTCACCAACGAAGAATTCGCCCGATATTGGCTCAATTGCGACGAACCTGTTCAGGTGCTCAGCTTCAAGTTGGTTCTTCAGCTTCTCGAAAATTGGTCGTGCAGCAACGGCAACGGATTGTTGATTTTTCAAATGAAGCTCCTTTTTGATGGACCAGCCATGTATCTAATCATACCTCAAAGTTGCCGAACGGGCCAACGGCGTGTGACCGGGTAGCACCAACTTCGTATGTACTTCGCAAGAATGTTTGCTCGCAAAATTCAGCATTTGTTAGTCAGGCGAGCAGTTTGTGCCATTAGATTCACTCAACAACGGAAATACTTTGATACCCGAGCTCGACGACGGAGGGAGGAAGGCAAACCAATCTCAGAGATTTAGGATAGAGACTCTTTCGCGAACATAACCCGGCCAATGCCCTCTAAGCATGTTCAACCCTACCGAACCGGACCAAACCTAATCTCTAAAGCATCCGCTAAATTGTGTTCGACTTGGGGCAACAACTGCATTTTCAGTTGGCAAAAGCGGCTTTTGGGGAGCACATTTAGAGAGTCTCTCGGAGAGAAAAAATCACTTGACCGGTTCCCTTTTCGGCTGCCAGACCGGTTCCCTTTTCGATTGCCAATTCTATTCGGATCGATTGGGCGAATCGCGATCCGGCCTCGTGAGGCGATACTGACGTTCAATTTGCGTTTGACGGTATCTATACAAAACAGCCGACGCGCGACTCATCACCTGCTGACGACGTGCTGTAGCGTGGTAGCAATTTTCGTGAATTCTCATGATCGCGGGCTGGACAGGCAGATACTTTACATGTAAAGTAGAAGAGGCACGCCACATAGCTGCGAGAGAACATGCGACCCACACTACAAAATGAACTTAAGAAGCGCGGCCCGTTCGACTCAGTCGAGCAGGAAGCGACGCTGGCTGTGATGCGAACTAGCGATTTGCTGGAGAATCGATTGGCTCGGCTGTTACGTGAACATGATTTAACGCTAACTCAATACAACGTTCTCCGGATTTTGCGGGGCGAAGGTAAGTCGTTGCCGTGCCTGGAAGTTGCTAATCGGATGATCCAGGTGGCACCGGCGATCACTCGTGTGGTCGATCAGTTGCTTGCATTGAAACTGATTACCAAGACGCAATCGACGCTTGATCGAAGAGTATTTGAAATTGAATTGACGCCCGTCGCCAGCCGATTGCTGAAAGCACTTGATCAGCCCATACTCGATTTGCACGCATCGTTATTGGCGAATGTTTCGAATGCCGACCTGAAAACGCTCATTCGAATTCTTGAAGCGGTGAGGGCCGGGATTCACGAATGAAGACTTTTATTTAGCGTAAATATTTTTTTACATCAATAGTTTACATGTAAACCAAGTAGCTAGTTTATTGCTTTAACTTCTTGAGGAGAAGAAATCATGGAGATCTCGCGTCGAACTGGGCTGTCGGTGACTGCCGCAGGATTATTGCATATCGCAGTAAACACCGAAGGCGTTTTGGCTGAGCCACCCACTTCCCTGGAATTGCTGGTTCGCCAAGCAGCTGAGCGTGGGCATACGGACATCGGGTGGCTAAAGAGCTTTCACTCATTCTCGTTCGGAGACTATTACGACCAGCGACACATGGGATTTCGGTCGTTGCGAGTGATCAACGACGACAAGATTGCCGCAGGCAGAGGCTTTCCGACCCATCCCCATCACAACATGGAAATTATTTCGTACGTACTTGAAGGTGCGCTGCAACATAAAGACAGTACGGGCAAAGGTGCGATTATCACACCCGACGATATTCAAATGATGTCCGCCGGTACTGGGATTACGCACAGCGAGTACAACCCCTCTCAAACTGACTCAAACCATTTTCTCCAAATCTGGATTGAGCCTGCTGTACGAGGTGTGCGGCCTCGATACAGCGACAACAAAGTTTCGATCGACCAAAAGCAAAACCGATGGAAGAAAATTGCAGGTCCAGAGGGAAGCAAGGCTTCGGTGTCAATCCACCAGGACGCTAGTATTTATGCGACGAATTTGACACCTGGACAACAAACGACATTCATCGTCGAGCGTGGTCGTCATGCCTGGCTGCAAGTTGCACGCGGTTCGTTGATTGTTAATGGTACGACGCTGCACAGCGGCGATGCAGTGGCAACCAGTCGAGCAGCTGAACTGCATGTCACTGCGGTCGAAACCACCGACGCGCTGTTGTTCGACCTCGCGTAAACCGTCGTTCTAACCGCATTTAAATTTAATTCGCCAGTTCACCAAGGAGATATGCGACGAATTCAAGTCGGCGGACAAGTACTTGTTTAGCTTGCCCATGTGGAACTTTGGTATTCCGTAAAGCTCAAGCATTACATCGATGTGCTCGCCCAACCCGGCCAGACCTTCAGCTTTGATCCTGCGACTGGCTACAGCGGCTTGATGACAGGCAAGCCCGCCGCTGTGGTATACGCTCGGGGTGGAGCCTGTGGTAGCGATGCGGCAAAAGGAATGGATCTGCAGAGAGGCTACATGGAACTGCTGCTCGGCTTCATCGGATTTAAGGGCGTAAAGTCGATCTTGGTCGAACCGACACTTGCCGCTCCAGCAGATGTGGCCAAGACGGAAGCCACCGCCATTGCGGAAGCCAAGAAAATTGCCGCTAGGTTCTAGACCAACAAAACAGCACAAGCACAAGCAAGCGTTTCAAAGCAGTCGCTTTTTCAAACTGTTTAGTTTACATGTAAACACGAAAGCAGGGGCAGCAACAGATGATTCAATTCCTCAAGAACCTATCGCTGATGGGCACGATGCGGTTTCTGATGGCCAACGGCCCAGGAGTGATTAGTTTTGACGGCCGAAAGTCTAACCCACCCCAAGTTGCGAAAGTTTCGCCATGAATGTCGCGATCGATCTAGGAAGAAACGGTGAATTTCGCAAACCACTTCAAGAACTGCTTTTTACAACGATCTTTACAGCCGATCAGCTTGAAAGGCGTTTTGCAATTTACTTGAAACCCTACGACCTTACGCCCCGTCAGTACGACATTCTGGCAGTGCTCGACGACGCTGGCGGGCAACTGCAGACCGGACTGATCAACGAACGCTTGGTTCGAAGGACGACTGCGTTAAGTGCGTACCTGGATCGGCTGGCCCGCGGTAAGCGAAACCGTTTCACAAGTGGCTTAGCCAACGTCAACGAAAGGAAAAGCGTACTGATGCCTATTGAGACCATTTTGTTCAACGGCCGAATTACTACACAAGATGATTCGCGTCCAGAAGTCGCTTCCATCGCGATCTCAGCTGGACGCGTCTCGGCAATCGGGACAAACGACGAAATCCTGGCACTTGCGGATCCCTCAACGCAAAAAATCGACGTTGAGAATCTTCGAGTGGTTCCGGGGCTGAACGATTCTCACTTGCATGTTATTCGGGCTGGGTTGTTTTCCAATCTGGAACTGCGGTGGGACGGAGTACCGACGATCTCCAAAGCGATGAGACAGTTGAAGGAACAAGCCCAGCGTACGCCGCCTCCACAATGGGTTCGAGTGATCGGCGGCTGGAACGAGTTCCAATTTGCCGAGGGCCGGATGCCAACGTTTAAGGAGTTGAACGACGCCGCCCCTGAAACTCCCGTTTTCCTGTTGCACCTTTACGATTCCGCGATGCTCAATAAGGCGGCCATTCGCGTACTTGGCATGGACAAGAACTCTCCTAACCCGCCTGGTGGTATGATTGCAAAAGATCAGCGCGGCAATCCGACGGGACTATTGATCGCGGAACCGAATGCATTGATCCTTTATTCGACAATCGCGAATGCACCGCAGTTGTCATTCGAAGACCAATTGAACTCGACTCGACATTTTATGCGAGAACTGAATCGGTTTGGTGTAACTAGCGTTTCGGATGCGGGCGGTGGCGGGCAGAATTATCCCGGCGACTACGCGGTTGTGAATCAGCTTGAGAAGGATGGTCACCTTACATTGCGAATCGCCTACAGCCTCTTTGCGCAGAAACCTGGAGAAGAACTAAACGATTACACTCGTTGGCTAGGGATGACGAAACCAGGAGATGGCTCGGACCTACTTCGCGTTAACGGCGCAGGCGAGAATCTTGCTTGGAGTGCTGCTGACTTCGAAAACTTCCTGCAGCCTCGACCTGATTTGAAGCCTGTGATGGAGTCCGAGTTGCAAGCAATCGTTATGAAGTTGGCCGAAGCCAAATGGCCATGGAGAATTCATGCAACGTACGACGAGACAATCGAACGCTTTCTGAATATCTTCGAACGGGTACATCGCGAGCATCCGATCGACAATTTGCGATGGTTCATTGATCACGCAGAAACGGTAACCGATCGAAATCTCGAACGCATTCAGAAGCTTGGAGGCGGGATTGCGATCCAACACCGAATGGCTTATCAGGGCGAATACTTCATCCGACGTTATGGAGTCGAGCAAGTGAAGAAGCATCCGCCGATCCGCCAGATGCTTAAGATAGGCATACCAGTTGGAGCGGGTACGGATGGGACTCGAGTTGCCAGCTATCATCCCTGGACTTGTCTGTGGTGGATGGTAACCGGAAAAACCGTCGGTGGGACGGTCTTGCATGACGCCTCTGATTGCATGACGCGTGAGGAAGCCTTGAGACTATATACGCACGGAAGTGCCTGGTTCAGCAGCGAAGACGACCACAAGGGAACACTGTCTCAAGGAAGTTTTGCTGACTTAGCAGTATTGTCCAGTGATTATTTTTCCATTGAAGCCGATGCGATTCGCAGTATCGAAAGTGTTCTGACGATGGTCGGCGGGAAAATAGTCTACGGTAAGGGCAACTTTATCCAGCATGCCCCCGAGCTACCACCCACTAGTCCGGATTGGTCACCGGTTGCACACTACGGTGGCTACGACAACAGCCAGCCATCTCCTCCCGCACACGAGCACACCCCAATTATGTCTGCCGATGGTCGCGTCTGGGAGACCAGTTGCGGTTGCGGATTGTGACGTAAGTTAAGGCCACAGAAAGCAGCGATGGCAACGGAACGGATTGAGTGCATTGCTCGTCGAACAACCGCAGTTTCAGAGTGAAGGAGGGCCCTTTGCGGATCTCATTTTGACTGCGAGGATAAGGCTAAGTCCGATGCCCAGTGCGGTCGCCAATCGCGGCCGATGACGAACCATTCTGAGTCAGCTGTACGCACTTTCCGAAGCTAAATCACAGCAGTGAACGCAGATCGTCGACTTTGCTGACCGTATAAGCTGGACGAGCGGAAGAACTGTTCACGCTCAGGGCTAACGCGCACCCTTTTGACACCCAAGAGCGTCGCGTGACCCTATGGCTTAGCGATTCGCTCAGCACCCTGAGACCTTTGATCAAGATCTGATGAAACTCAGGAAATCGCATAAACGGAATCTAGGCGTTTCGCTTCGAGTTGTGAAAAAGCATGAGTTGAGTACGTTTTAGAGAACGACGTCTCTGTCAAAAATCGTTTACTTGCTAGCCACTTCTTCAAAGTCCTTCGGTTGATAACGAAACTCGCAGTAAATCTGCTTCCACGCCGCCCGCTGGTCTTCCCAGTGGAGCTTTGATGCAATTGGGCGAAGCCGCTTCTCATGGATCTCCGGCTTGCCTTTGGTAGCTGGCAAATTGAGCGAAGCTTCCTGGATGTCGGGAGCGAGCTGGTTGAGCGCCATGATCTGACTCATACGTGGCTGAGTCACATGCCCACTCCGGGCTAACTCGATCATATCGGACGCTTCACCAGTTCGAATCATATCATCGAAGCGAATAGCGAGGGCCATCAGCCTAGAGATTCGAGGTACCTTACAGTTGGTCGCGGTATAAGCGGTTCCGCGTTGGGATCGATTGGGCGAATCGCGATGCGACCTCGTGAGGCGATGCTGACGTTCAGTTTGCGTTTGATGGTAACCATTAAACCTCCTCGGGTTGTTCAAGCGACTCGATGCCGCTTGCGTGGAATAAAATTGCAATTGTGCAGTCGCTTTGATCAAACTCGACCTTCGAGACCAGCAGCGCCAATAATTGCGATTGCTCACGAATTGTCAGTGCATCCCAGATCCGATCGAAGTCGATGAATGCTTCCTGGATCTCCTCGGTCGTTAGCTGTTGCTTTTCAAGATCCTGCAGTTGGCGGTTTACCTTGGCCAGTTCGTACTCTGCCTTTCCGATACGTTCCTGCATGTCGGCAATGCGGTGAGTAATCGAGTTGTTAGGCTTTTGATCGAGTGCCAACTCACGAATCTCGCCATGGTCGCGCGTTAGTTGCCGCGTGAGCTGAACGCGATGAGATTCCAGCTCCGAGCGACCTTGTTGTGTAGTAGCCAAGGACCGGGTAGCCACCGGTCCACTGCCCATCACAGCGAGTCGTAACATTGCAACTGAGCGAAGAAGTTTGTTCAGATACCTTTCAAGGATTCAAATTGATGTAATCCAAACAGGCAGTTCAGTTGCCAGAGCCGATGACTGGATTCGCACCAGCATGGACCTGTTTACAAGACAGGTGCCTTTCTCAGTCGAGCTACATCGGCAGGTCAGCAGGAACGCAGTGATTCGAACACTGTCCATCGGTTTTGGAGACTGAATGAAGATTCTCCTAGTCATGTATCTGTAATGGTTTGCTGTTTGACCCCTCACCGCTGGGAGTAAATGGGGAGTATCTCGCTGACCAAATCTGTCCCTGCATGACGCTAGTTGACGACACGCAGTTGCGAATCTTGGTTCAGTCATGGAAGAAGTTGCCTGAGCCAGTTCGTGAGACCATCCTCTCAATTGTGCGGCTTCAGACCAAGAAGTGAATCCATCGGTTCATCTGGCCTCTTTTTTAGCTTTCTTGTCGATCATTTAGGCGAGACCCGCGGCGAGTGAATTAGAAGATCTTTTGGCGCGCTGCAAGTTGATCAGTTTCCGCCAGTCCTCCAGTAGTCGATTAAGGCGTTGATAGTGGTCTTCAACTTTCAGCAAAGGAGCTGGTTGAACTACTGTTACCGGCCCTTTCCGAGCAGTTTTTTGTTTTTCTTTAGCTCTGATTCCAGATCGCGCTGGAGAGAATCGCAGACGAGCTCGCAAATTTTCTCCAACACTGGATCATCCAAACGATAAAGAACAAACGAGCCCACTTTCCTGCGACAGAGAAGCCCCGTGTCAGCCAATTGTTTCAAGTGCTTTGAGACGTTTGCGAGTTCGCGCCCGGTCAATGCCACGAGTTGACTAACGTTCAGCTCGTTTCCTTCCATCATGCAGCGAAGAATCGCGAGGCGGGTCGGATCGCTGAGCATCCGAAATTTCCGCGCCATTAGTACAAGGAGTTCGTCAGATATCGTTTTCTGCTTCACAAAGTTGTCCCCCGGCGAACCATGAGTTGCGAGCCGTGTATCCCGATCCATCGATCTCCGCAAACTCTGAGCCGGGACTCGGAAAATCAAGTTGTTTGTTCGCCTGGAGCACTACTGTCCGATGGGTATAGCATTTGCAGACTTAGTTGAGTGGTTGATCCACGTCATACGCTGTTGGCACGATATGGTGGTATTTTGGGGTATCCCGCTATGCCACATCAGAAAAATCGGAGGCCGCCATGTTACCGTCCACAATCGATCGAGTTCCTGCTCACACGGCGGCCGAGATCAACTCACAGATTCATAGGCAAACAGAGGCAAGTATTGCCAAATATGCCAGCGCCGAAAGTTTGGCAATTGAGCATCGCTTAAGAGAGCTCGATGAGGAGTGGGATATAGAGCGGATGCTTGAAGCCAATGCTGCAACGGCATCGCTCATAGGGCTTGTCCTTGGGGCAACCGTTGATCGCCGATGGTACGTTTTTCCCGCCGTTGTAGCAGGCTTCCTGCTGCAGCACGCTTTGCAGGGTTGGTGTCCTCCCCTGCCAATATTCCGCCATTATGGTGTGCGAACTGCCTCTGAGATTGATCACGAACGTGACGCATTGAAAGCTCTACGGGGAGATTTTGAGCGGGTGAGCGGTGAGCCGACATTAGGGACCTCACATCTCGACCGCCAAGCCTTCGAGACCGCAGGTAATGTGTAGCAACGCCTACTGGCTTTTAAGGATGCACATTGATGGTTCTGAACACATCGACATAAGGCCCTCGCAAGGAACTCATCGTGAATCTACTAACTTATAAATCTTGGTCTCCTTATGTGGTCGGCGCAGGTATCGGAATGCTGAGCTGGTTTGCCTTTGTCTCGGCTGACCGTCCGATCGGAGTGACAACTGCATTTGAGCACACGGCCGCTCTTGCCCTAAAAGCGGCGGCTCCGGCGGTTGAGCATTCAAACGAATACTTCGCAAAGAAGGCTGTGGAGGGAGCCGCTCCGAAAATCGATTGGGAATGGATGCTCGTAATCGGCATATTTCTCGGTGCCTTTGCGAGCTCTAAGCTCTCAGGGGACCGGGACAAAGTCGTCGTTCCTAAGCTCTGGGAGCAAAGGTTTGGTCCAAGTGCCTCGCTTCGATTAGCCGTGGCTTTCTTCGCCGGTGCATTCATGATGTTCGGAGCCAGGCTTGCTCAGGGTTGCACCAGCGGACATGGAATTAGCGGGACGATGCAGCTAGCGGCCTCAAGCTGGCTTTTCATCATTGTCGCATTCGGTGTTGCGACCGTCACGACATTTTTGCTGTTCGGAAAGGGAGACAGGTACCATGTTTGACACAACCGAAAAGCTTGCCCTGGGACTTCTCACTGGAGTCATCTTTGGCTTTCTCCTTCAGAAAGGCCGGGTTGCAAAATACGAAGTAATCGTCGGGCAGTTTCTTTTCACCGACTGGTCTGTCGTGAAAACCATGGGCACGGCGGCTGTTGTCGGTTCTGTTGGGGTCTACGCGCTTGTGTCGAACGACTTGGCGTCCCTTCATATTCGACCACTGCTCTTTGGTGGAGTGATCGTCGGGGCAGTGTGCTTCGGAATCGGCATGGCGACTCTCGGGTACTGTCCGGGAACAAGTGTAGCCGGGTGCGGGGAGGGAAGGCGTGATGCGATGCTAGGTGTACTCGGCATGTTTATCGGTGCGAGCCTTTTTGTATTGTTATTCCCGCAGCTTCAGTCGGTGATAAATGGTCTCGGAGATGGCGGCAAGATTACTCTCCCCGAGCTTACCTCGACCTCTCCCTGGCTCTGGGTTTCAGCGCTCGTCATTGGGGGGCTCGTTGCCTTAGCAGTGACAAATCTCCGTTTGAACAAGCGAAAAGAAAAATCTTTGCCACTCCGCTCGAGCAATTCTCCTTCTGCTTCTCCAACGGCGTTCCGTGAGGATGAAGTCTCGCATCGTACGTGATTTGTTCTTATCGTATTTACTACAGGATTAGAACTATGGCGCTTATATTAGAGACAATCCAAACCGAAGGCATTGCCGAGCTCTCATACCTAATCGGCGACGACAAAACTGGAACCGCTGCCGTCATCGACCCGCGGCCTGATGTTGAGATCTACCTGGGGCTTGCCAAGAAGCGAAAAGTCTCAATCACCCACATCTTCGAGACCCATATTCATGCAGACTTGGTTAGCGGCTCGCGCGAACTCGCGGCCCGAGTAAAGACTGCGAAGATTTATGTGAGCGTCGAAGGCGGAGCGAAATACGACTTTGATCATGAAGCACTTAAGGATGGTGCCGCATTCGAGTTCGGTGATCTCGTATTGACTGCAAAGCATACGCCTGGTCATACACCTGAACATATGTCATATGTCGCCGGCGAGAAGAAGCGTGCACCAAAACTCTGGGGCGTATTTACAGGGGACTCACTTTTTGTAAATTCGGCCGGCCGGCCCGATCTTATGGGTGACGACCAGGCGGAAGCGCTTGCCGAGAAGCTTCACGACACGCTCTATGGGTTTTATTTGACCTTGGATGATGACGTCATTATTTATCCCTCGCACGGCCACGGTTCACCGTGCGGAGCAGATATTGGCGATAGGCTGACAAGCACTATCGGGTATGAACGAGAATTCAACCCATTTCTAAAATATCCCGATAAAAAAGAGTTTAAAGAGTACGCATTATCCTCTGCTCCTCCGGAGCCGACGTACTACAAGCGGATGAAGAAACTCAATGCGAAAGGACCAGAGGTTCTGGGCAATCTGCCGCTCGTCCCGGGTCTGCCGCCGAAAGCCTTTAAAGCGGAGATAGAGAAAAGTGCCTCCGTCGTGATCGATACTCGCTCAATGCTCGCTTTTGGCGGGGGCCACGTCGAAGGAGCCCTCAATATCGCCGGCCTTCCTGAGCTCTCCATCTGGGCTGGGTGGATGCTCGACCCTGAAATGCCAATTCTACTCGTGCTCGAGCATGATGACGATGTTGCGAAGGTCGTCCCTTTCTTCCTCCG
>JANPLP010000970.1:0-9142 GCA_031426595.1 Planctomycetia bacterium
TGCCGCTGGTGTTCGACGCGTTCTAAAAGCAGTCGAAGAGTCCAAGAAGAAGAACCTTATGGTCGGTATCGGACTGCAACGCCGCCATGAACCCAACTACATGGAAACCATCAAGCGCATCCACGACGGCGCAATTGGCGATGTCCTGTGCACCCGAGTTTACTGGAATGGTGGCGGCATCTGGCATCGCGGTCGACAAGAAGGCCAATCCGAGATGGCTTATCAAACCAACAACTGGTACCACTTCAATTGGCTCTCCGGCGATCAGATCTGCGAACAACACATCCACAACCTCGACGTCGGTTGCTGGCTGAAAGGTTCCTACCCAGTTGAATGCAACGGCATGGGTGGCGGCGAACAGCGAATGGGCGGCGACCGACGCTTGTCCCAGATTTTCGATCATACCTTCTGCGAATACACGTTCGCCGACGGCACCAAGATGTACAGCCAAGGTCGTCACCTCGAAGGTGGCTGGAACAACGTCAGCGAATTCGCTCACGGAACCAAAGGCACCTCAGATCCATCGGGTTGGATCAAAGGCGAAAACGCTTGGGATTACAAAGGCCCGCGTCCAAACGGACACGCTCAAGAGCAACTGGACCTTGTCGCGGCACTTCAAGCCGGCGAAATCTATAACGAAGGCGAATACGGCGCCCACTCGACGTTCTGCGCTATCCTTGGTCGCGAAGCTTGCTACTCCGGCAAAGTCCTGAAGTGGGACGAGCTGCTCGCCAAGGGCAAGGACATCTGCCCAGGTATCGATAGCTACACCATGGAATCGACACCTCCAACCATGCCTGATGACAAGGGCTTGTACCCAGTACCAGTCCCTGGTAAGTACAACCCGTTCGCATAGCTGCGCAGTCTCTAAGTCTGCTCATTGCCAGAGTCTGAAGCGCATTGCAACGTGCACTTGAATAAAAACTAACTCGCTCCGATCACCCGTTGATCGGAGCGTTTTTTATTTAAATGGCATTTCCAGAGCCTGGTTTTAAATCCTGCTGCGATCTGCGAATCACTGAACTTTAGCCATCAGTTGATCAATACGAGCAAGCACGCTCGATTTCCCAAGTATTGCCATCGAATCGAACATGCCAAACCCGACCGACTTGCCAGTAATCGCCAGACGCAAAGCATGCACAATCTGATTGAATTTGATTGCCTCTGCTTCAACGAATTGCTTGAATCGCGATTCAATAGCGACCGCATCAAACGGCTCGACCAACTCCAACTCAGTGCGCCACTTTTTCAGTAATTCGACCGCCCCTGGATCTTGCTGAACACTTTTCGCAAACGCAGCTTCGTCATAACGCAGCTCCGCGTCCGGCGTGAAGAAATCATCGAATTCGAGAATGTCACCCGCGATCTTGATTCGATCGTCCGCCGCTTTGACCACTTGAGTTGCCAACTCAACATCACGCGCGCTCACCGGTTCAGCCACCAGCTTTGCGCGCATCAAGTAGGGCAGCACCATCTGCACACGCTCCGCAACCGGCAGCTTGTGCATCCACCGCGCCTGGAAAGCCACCAACTTCTGCGGATCAAAACTGGCAGGTGCTTTATTCACTCGTTCCAGCGTAAAGGATTCAATCATTTGCTCGCGCGTAAAATCTTCAGTGCTATCGTCCAACGACCAGCCGAGCAGCAGCAGATAATTCAGAATTGCATCGGGTAGAAATCCGATCGCCTCATAAAAATCGACTACCACCGGGTTGAAAGCTTCCTTCGTCGCTTGCAACCCCGTTCGATCAGCAATGCGTTGCCCTTGCTCGAACAACGCCGCAAAATCTTTCTTCTTCAGATAAGTATCCAGCTTGCGTTTGCTCAACTTTGCCGGTCCAGCCGGCTCGGCGACGAACGGCAAGTGAGCATAAATGGGCAGCGCGTAACCGAGCGACTGAGCGATAAAAATCTGTCGCGGCGTGTTGCTCAAATGCTCAACCGCTCGAACCACATGCGTTATTTTGAACGCTTCATCGTCAACAACGCTGGCCAAATGATAGAGGCATGAACCATCGCCGCGTTGCACGACATGGTCTTGCTCATCAGCCCAATTGAATTCAACGCGGCCGCGAATCACGTCGTCGAATACGCATTTGCCCTCACGTGGCATCTTCAGCCGCAGAACCCAACTGCGTCCCTCTCCCGCGAATCGCTCCGCTTGCTCATCAGTCTCCGCCATCCACTGACGATCGTAGACATACGCTTTCCCCGCCACCTCAGCCGCTTTGCGCTGCGCGTCCAACTCCTCCGGTTTGGCGAAATCGCGATACGCATAGCCACTTTCCAGTAATTGCTTCGCCGCTATCCGATACAAGTCGCCTCGTTGCGACTGGAAATAAGGCCCGTAAGGTCCACTCACCTCCGGCCCTTCATCCCATTCCATCCCCAACCAGCGAAAGCCATCCAAGATCGGTTGTAGAGCCTCCTGCACATTTCTTTGAGCGTCCGTGTCATCAATGCGCAAAATGAACTGGCCACCCGTCTGCTTCGCCAATAGCCAATTGAACAAAGCCGTTCGCACGCCTCCGATATGCAGATAACCTGTCGGGCTGGGGGCGAACCGAGTGCGCATCTGCATAGTCGATATTTTCTAAATCCGAGTCCATTGAGTCCAAGAGCCAAGCCGATAAGCTTAAGCGAATTGCCCTACCTCAGCTAGTCGCTCCTTTCTCACTTCCCCACATCACCATCGCCCATCCCGAGCCCATCGAACCACCTCCCACCACCTCCCACGCTGAAACTTTCACCCACCTATTTCGCTCGACAACCTCAGCCAAACCTTCACCTCACTTTCCGTCGCTCCTCAAACCCGTTAAGCTGAGCATTACAGTCGATGCATCTCACAATAAAGTACTTTCCCTTATCTGTCTCAAGTTTTGCTCCCCTGTCCCCGTAGTTCAACTGGATAGAACGTTGGCCTCCGAAGCCGAAGGTTGGAGGTTCGAACCCTCCCGGGGATACTGTAGAATACCCTTGTTTTTCCTAGCTTTTGCAAGGATTTTTGCGTCTTGAGCACTGGCTTCAAAGGCGGAGGTTGTGCCAGTTTGGGAGAGTTTTTGCCCCGAAAAGCCTGTAGCTGGAGTAGGATTCGGAGTAGCATTCGGATCACTGAAACTTGGCAGCTTCTCGATAGCGCTTGCCACATCGAGTTGGTTCGCGTCTGTGTAGGTCTGCATTGTGAGTTTGATGTCCGAGTGCCGCATGGCTTGCTGAGCCACCCGGTGAGTTTCGCGAGCGACGTTGAGCATCGTTGCGAAAGTGCTACGCGTTGAATGGACAACGATACTGCGTCCGTTCTTGTCGATCTTTGGAATGTCCGCCGCTGCCAATTCTCGATTGAGTATCTTCACCAGTGCTACCAGCACCGTGAACAGCGGCCTTGGCGAAGGGCATGCAGATGAGGCGAGCCCCAACGCCCGTCTCGTTGAGGATGTCGGGAAGTCGGAGTTGAGAGACTAGCCATTCGACGTTAGTGAGCTCGCCCTGGTAGTGCTGCCGCTTGGCGGTGCCTGGATTGAGCTGCGCATGTTTAGCCGCGGTGCATATTGCAGGGGATAGAGCCCGTAGGAAAATGCTTCCTGCAATTTCATTCTTCACCTTCGCGAGCGTGTCTTCGGCTTTTTCTTTCGAGCTTTGGAAGATAACGCCACACCGACGTGAGGTGACGATGGACGAAATCCGCGAAGCGGTCACAAAGCACTTTGGCAGGTTACTTTCTTGATTGAACCCGATGCCGAACAGTTCAAAGAAACACTTGCAATCCGAGCAGAGAAAGCGCATTTCAAAGTTGCTTGAATGGGTCAACAGCCAACCCGAACGGACAAAAGTTGCGCGGATTAAAAAGACTGGTAAAACCAGAGCGAAAGCGATGCGAGAAGTGTACAGGCAGTTCGTCGCTAGAACCGCTAAGATAGCAACTAGTTGTCACAACTGAGCTAGTAGGCGAACGCGAAAAAGAGGCTTTAAGCCTCTTGGCTATTTTTGCATCGAGGGGCGATTCAATCCCCCTAATATCTGCATTGACCCCCTTGCATTAGCCGGTATTATATCGCGATTAAGAACGCGCCAAGCAGTTGCGCTCAATCCCTGCTATAATCGTCTCTAAAAGTCAACACTTTGCTCTCGCGGCTAATCATGGCACCCACCCTGCAATTCACTTTTAGCAATAAGATGCTTGCGTCTTCACCGCGATCGATGCCGGTTCTGCCTGAAAGAAGCAGGGGAAGCAATTCATAATTGTCCGCTGTAAGAGTGATTTACCCTGTGCGCTGCGCCTAATTTCCCGGAGGAGTACCTCCATTCAGACCAAAATTTACATTGGGAAAGATGCGGCGAAGTTTTTGTACCACGCGCGCTGTACCAATTGGTGCGTCGGCATTATTTGAATGTCATTGCTTCTTCGGTGGCGGTAACTCTATTTCGGCGTTTTCGATTCGAGATCGGCTAGCAAATTCTTAAAGTCCGCACGATCGCGTATCGCGTTGAAGTCTGGGTCTTGCAGTTCGGCGACATTGGCCCAGCCTGCATTAATGAGGTCTTCAAGTGCAGCTACAGATTCGCCCGCGAACGAACTGGCTTCGGATTCTGTCACACCAGACCCATCGTTCCTCCCAAGCCCAGCCAGTAGCGCCAACGATTTCACCAACTCAAAACGGGTCTGCATGTCTTGGTTTTGTTCTCTGTTGAAGACTTCGACCGCTTTACACAAATCAATAGCCGCTTCCGCGGGTTGGCCTGCTCTAACCCGAGCCCAACCGCTATACGCATAGCTGTATCCGAGATGATTTCTATAAACGACTTCAGTCGGGTTAGAATCGACAAGTGCTTTCCGAATCGCCAAGGCCGCGTCAAAGGAGGTGAAAGCCTCGGCAAAACGCCCCTCAAGCGCGTGCAAACGAGCGATGTTGTTGTGGCTGGTGGCTAGGTACGAACGGTAATTAGAAATCGTCGGATTCGTCTCGACCAAACTTCGGCGCACGACAAGAGCTTTCTCATGTATGGCCAATGCCTCAGCAGGTCGCCCAATCCGGTCAAGCCAAAAGCCGAGGTCGTTCTGAACCATGGATAACTCTATTTGAAACCTCGCTACACTTGGGCTGGTTTCAACAAGTTTCTCCAGTCTCTCACTCGATTTCTGATACATCAATAGTCCTTCGACCGAACGGCCCATCTGGAACAACTGCCACGCCGTTGCCGACTCCAAGTTTGCCAGATCGCTTTGGAAACCAGTCACGGAAGGGTTGCTGTCGCAGAGCTTTTGCAAAACCGCCGCTCCCTTGTTTAAGGAATCAATCGCTTCGGTGGTTTGCCCTTTCTTGGACAACACAACACCAAGTCTCCCTAAGGTTGTAGCGAGACGCCGTTGAAAATCGGAAACAGTTGGGTTTGCATCAGCCAACGACTGTTGGATGGCCAGAGCCTTTCCATAGGCTTCCACCGCTTCGTCCGTTTGGCCGGATTTTCCAAGCAATGTAGCTTGGAAATAGTGGCTAACGGCGAGGTCACTCTGCAATTGGAGAACGGCCGGCTGCGCGTCAACCAGCTTCTGCCGAATCTCTAATGCCTTTTGACAAGAAACCAACCCCTCGGCGAATCTTCCCAATCTTTGCTTAACGTCCGCGATGTTGATAAGGCTCCACGCCAAATCGGTTTGATTTTTGATGGATGGGTCGCTGCCAGCCAATTTCTGTCGGATGGCAAGCGCCCGTTCGTGGGCCGCCAAGGATTCGACGAATTGACCCGTTTCATGCAACTGGTTGGCGATGGTCAAGTGTGTTTGAGCCAGACCCGACAAGTATTGTCGGTTGTCAGGATATTTCTCGGCCAGCTTTTGGTAAGCTGCGAGGGCTTTGTCAAAGTTGGCTTGAGCCTCGGCGGGCTGCCCGAACTTTTCCGTTGCCAAATTGCCGAGTTGGCGGGATGCCCACCCTGCCAATTCAAGGGCAGATCCATCTGGAGATCTGGGTTCGAGAGCCAATGCGATTTCGCGTTGCTCTTCCCAAGCCCGAATCGCTTCCGCAAGTTCTCCCGTTGAGTCTAGCATTCGGCCTACTTCCCTTAGGCTGTTGGCCACATCCAGCTGAGAATCCAGGTCGGACCCGGGTAGGGCTGCCAACTCACGACGCAAGGCAAGCGCTTTTCGGTGGACCGCTAGTGCCGCAGGCTGATCGCCAATGGACGTGGTCAATCCACCCAGTTGGAAAAAGCCCGCAGCCAGCAATCGCTTCGACTTCGGATCATCATTTCCTTCTAGCAGTTTCTCCAAGTCACCATAGAACTTGGCCGCTTCATTTAGTAGCTTGATTCGAAGTTCGTCAAACTGGGCATTCTTAAGAAGGATATCCTCGCTGACTCCAGTATGGAATGTAGCGATCGCTTGTTGGGCAAGCTCAAACCGTGACTGAACCTTGTCCTGTTCGTCGGCGAGTTCTGCGTTCTTACGTGCAAGCGCGGCATTGGCCCTGCGGGCTTGTACGATACCTATACTGGTTCCGATGAATCCTACAATAAGTGCCAACCCCACCAAAGTGGCACCAATCACCTGTCCTTTATGCCGACGCACAAACTTCTGGAGCCGATACCCTCGACTTGGCGGCCGAGCTTCGACTGCTTCATCCGCCAAATATCTTTGAATGTCACGGGCCAGCCCATTGGCTGTCTCGTACCGTCGGTCGCGCTGCTTCTCTAAGCACTTCATCACCACCCAGTCCAGTTCGCCTCGTAATAGTGCCGTCAACTTCTTGGGCTCAATCTGTCGCACCGCCGCCAGCGAAGGCAACGACTCGTCTGTCGACAGCCGCGTGCTGGGCTTGGATGGCTCCTCCTCCCGGATAATTCGGATCATCTCCGTTAACGCGGCTTTGCGCAGACGTATGGAGTCGACCGGACGCAACCCCGTCAGCAGTTCGTACAGAATTACTCCCAGCGAATAGATGTCGGAGCGCGTATCGATATCTTCGCTTGAGAACCCAGCCTGCTCGGGTGACATGTATTCCAGCGTGCCGACCACCGCACCAAAGCCGGTCGACATCGTCTCTTCGGTCAGTTTGCCCGAGGTTGCCTTGGCCACGCCAAAATCAATCACTTTGGGTAAAGGCCTCCCATCGATCATCGTTACCAGAATATTGGCTGGCTTGAGATCGCGATGCACGATACCTTTCTGATGCGCGTGCTGTACCGCCTGGCAGATCGGCACGAATAGTTCAAGCCGCGCTTTGAGGGGTAGCTTCAGTTCGTCGCAAAACCGGCTAAGCGGTAGTCCGTTGACCAGTTCCATCACGAAGTAGGGTTGTCCTGTGGGTGTCATCCCCCCGTCCAGCACTTTGGCGATGTTCGGATGATCCATCAGCGCCAGAGCCTGTCGTTCCTGCTCAAAACGCTGCAGCACGGCACGGGAGTCCATGCCAGTCTTGATGAGCTTGAGGGCGACTTTGCGTTTAACCGGCTCGGTCTGCTTGGCGGCCCAGACTTCGCCCATCCCTCCTTCGCCGATCTTCTCTTGCAGCGTGTAACGGCCGCCGATAATAGCGCCCGCTACCGCATCGCGACGGTAGTCGGCTGTCACGGTCTGGGGTCGGTGCGAGTCCCACGCGGCGATCGAACTTGACCGGTGTTCCCCCGTCGCGCCAGAGTCTAGCGTCGCAGCCAAGTTATCGGCTGACAGATTCGCATCAGGCGGATTCAAAAAACTCCCCGGAGCCTCGTGGGCCGCCAACAAGGCTTCGACCGAAGCGCGGAGTTGGGCGTTGCCCGAGCAGGCCTGGCCTAGAAAGGCAGCCCGCTCAGCCGTTGGTTTGGCTAACGCGGCATAAAAAAGTTCTTCTTCCGTCATGTTCAACCTCGAGTTCGCGGCAAGTTGTTTTCGTCCATGTCTACATGCGATAAAATGGCTCCCGCAGCACCACGGATTTTTGACTTTTTCCGGTTTGAGGCTCAGCCTTGAATTTCCCGTCGCAGCCAGGCCCGGGCATAAGTCCAATGACGATCGGCCGTGGTGGGAGAGATTCCCAGTATTTTGGCCGCTTGATCGCCGGTCAGTCCCGCGAAATACCGCAGCTCCACCAGCCGGGCTTTGGCTGGGTCGATCTCAGCCAGTTTTTGCAGGGCCGCATCCAGGCCCAACAGTTTCTCGTCCGGTTCAGGGGCCGCCAGATGATCGGTCGCCAGTTCCTCGCGCCGACGACCTCCCCCATGAATCAGACTCTGTTGGTAACGAGCCCGTTCAATCAATATCCGACGCATGGCCGTGGCAGCCGCGGATAGAAAATGGGCGCGACTGTCCCACGCTGGTTCTCCTTCACCACGACCGACCAGCCGCATATAGGCTTCATGCACCAGAGCGGTCGCTTGCAAAGTAAGATCCGACCGTTCTTCCTTCATCCGCGCCGCCGCCAGTTTGCGCAGCTCTTCGTAAACCAAAGGCAGCAGCTTTTCCGCTGCCGACGGATCGCCGGACTCAATCTGCGATAGGATGCGGGTAACGTCTGACATAGGCGTGCAATTAAAGTGGGGATGCTCAAACCGCACGATTGTAGCCGCTCGATCACTTTGTTGCAAAATTCTGGCCTGTAAACGCCCAGAGTCGGTAGCCGGGAACGATTCGAAAAGAGTCCTTTGCCAATGCCAAGTCGCCCATCTCGACTCGGTTGCTCTCCGCCGCCCCCATAGGCTGCCAAAGGCATGACTCGCGGTGCCAGCCATACTTGCGCAGGGAATTCCGATTCACCGTCTGCATTTCCGGATATTGCAACAAATAACGGCTCCATCGATTTCGTCGTCTCAGCCGTCAACAAAATGGCCTGCGAACCTGCACCGGTCACCCAAACCGGTGCGACTTAAGAATGGAGAGACGAGCTTCGGTTCCTCCAACTGCTGTTTATGCTTCTCATATCACTAAGGTTCAGATTGAGCTCAGATTCAATAAAGCTTTTTAGTGTCGGCAACAGTTGGGCATAGCGGGCCGTTTTGCATGCTTCGCCACACATATCAATCTGATGCGGCACGCCATTTAACTACTCAGACCGGCGTACGAGCACGCAGTGGACAAAACCACCGAAAACTTCGTAACAAACCAGTGACGTTTACGCTTCGGATTGTAGGCAAGCCTGAGGACTTCACTTCGTGGTCCCCTAAGCGTTTG
>JANPLP010000971.1:0-4789 GCA_031426595.1 Planctomycetia bacterium
TGGATTGCAGATGACATTCCGGCGGCGCTGACGTTGATTGAACGAGCTCAGTTCGAAACAGAGCACAGTGGCTTGGAAGTGTGCTGGCCGAAAAGCCAACCCATGAAGCTGCTGGGTGAGATTACACCTCAGCAACTCCGCGTGCGCGTGACTTCTCAGCGCGATTGGTTTGGAATGGAAGGCGAGTTAGTCATCGAGGGCTTGGAGATTTCCCTAGCGGAGTTGCTGGCTGCGCTGCGACGGGGTGGGCGATATGTACAACTGGCATCGGGACAATTTGCCGCGATCAGCGAGCAACTGCGCAAGCGGCTAACGATGATGGATGACGTGTCCGTTCCCGAAGGAAATAAACTGAGAGTCGAAAGAGCGGGCGCGACGCTGCTCAATGATTCGCTTGGCGACGATATCTCGTTCGAATCGGATGTGAAGTGGCAAAAGGCGATCGAGCGGCTGACGAGCACGAAGGGCTTGCCCGAACATCCGCCCAAGGGACTGCAAGCCGAACTGCGTGACTATCAAGTTGTCGGTTACCACTGGCTTGCCAAACTCAGTCACTGGGGACTGGGCGGTTGCTTAGCGGATGACATGGGTCTGGGGAAAACGGTGCAAGCGCTCGGCGTTTTGCTAGACCGTGCCAAAATGGGGCCAACCTTGATCGTGGCACCGACCAGTGTGGGGACCAACTGGGTTCGCGAAACGGAACGATTCGCTCCGTCGCTTTCCCCCAAGCTGTACCGTGATCACGATCGCGACGATCTGATCCGCGAAGCGGGCAAAGGTGATTTGATTATCACCAGCTACCAGTTGCTGCAGCGCGATGTCGCACGCTTTAATTCTCGCAGTTGGGGCACTCTGGTGCTCGACGAATCGCAGTACATCAAAAATTTTGCAACGAAGACCAATCAATCCGTTCGCAGCATCGAAGCGGATTGGTGCCTAGCAATTTCCGGTACACCTCTGGAGAATCACCTGGGTGAACTGTGGAGTTTAATGCGGATCATCAGCCCCGGATTGCTAGGGTCCTGGGAGCGTTTCCGTAAGCGGTTTGCTGAAGGGATCGAAAGAGACAAAGATGAAGAGCGACTGGGGGCGCTCAGCCGAATGGTGCGACCGTTCATCTTGCGCCGTACGAAATCGGAAGTGCTAAAAGAACTTCCTGCGCGAACGGAGGTTGTGCTGAGCGTAGAGCTATCACCGGCCGAACGAAAGAAATACGATGCGGCGCGATTTGCTGCGCTCGCAGATCTGACGGCGCCGAAGGATGGCGACAACGATCAGAAGAAACGCATTCGCGTGCTCACTTGGCTGATGCGGCTTCGGCAACTCGCTTGCCACGTGCGCTTGGTCGACAGTAAATGGAAGAAGTCGTCCGCCAAACTGGACCAGTTTCTAGAAGTGATCAATGAACTGCGCGAGAACGGTCATCGCGCATTAGTGTTCAGCCAGTTCGTGCAGCACTTGGCGCTTGTGCGCGGTGCACTGGACGAAGCAGAAGTGCCTTATCAGTATCTTGATGGTTCAACACCTGCAGCTAAACGGCAAGAAGCGGTCGATGCCTTCCAACAGGGTGAAGGTGATTTATTCCTTATTTCGCTGAAAGCGGGCGGAACGGGCTTGAATTTGACGGCGGCTGATTATGTGCTGCATCTCGATCCGTGGTGGAACCCAGCGGTCGAAGATCAAGCGACCGACCGTGCGCACCGAATCGGCCAAACACGAGCGGTGACCGTCTATCGCTTCGTAACTCGCGATACGATCGAGGAACAGATACTGGCGTTGCACGAAAGCAAGCGAGAACTGATGTCCAATCTGCTCGAAGGAACGGATTCGGCGGGCAAGATGAGTACCGAAGAGCTGGTGAATCTGATTCGCACCAATCAGATCCTTGAGTCGTAGACAGCCGACCGAGTTTTATTGCAAAGGGATCCCGTGAAGATCAAGTGCCAAGAGTTTGAATTGCAACTGCGTGATCCGTTTACCATTGCGCGCGGAACGACCACTGTTCAGCCGACGTTGATTGTTCGTGTGGAGCATGACGGTTTAGTTGGGTTTGGCGAAGCCACCACGAACGATTACTACGGCATCACCTTCGAATCGATGTCCAGAGCGCTCGCAGGGATAGCGGATAAGGTTGCGAATTACAAACTCGAGAATCCAGCAGAACTGTGGCGGGACCTTGATCCAATACTCTCTTCTGATCGCTTCGCGCAATGTGCCTTTGATTGTGCAGTGTGGGACATCTACGCTCAGATGCATAAGCTTCCTCTGTGGAAACTGTGGGGCTTGAATCCAGCGGACGGTTACCCACCGACCTGTTACACTATCGGGCTTGATACTCCGGAAACGATGGTGCGCAAAATGCGCGCAATGCCCGGCTGGCCGGTCTACAAAATCAAGTTGGACGCGAGTGGCGGCATCGATCTGGTGAAGACGCTACGCAAGGAAACGGATGCGACTTTCCGTGTCGATGCAAATTGTTCGTGGGCAGCAGACCGCGTGCTGGATTGGGCGGCGCAGTTGGCTGAGCTAAACGTGGAATTGATTGAGCAGCCGCTAGTGGCGGAATCATACGCCGAGATGAAGCAGCTAAAAGGTCGATCGCCGATTCCACTGATGGCCGATGAAAGCTGCCAAGTGGAAGCGGACGTCAACGCTTGCATCGATAGCTTCGACGCCATCAATATCAAGTTAGTCAAATGTGGCGGATTAACTCCCGCGCGAAGAATGATCGCCCGCGCGCGCCAAAACGGACTGAAAGTCATGGTAGGTTGCATGACCGAATCCAGTATCGGAATCGCCCCCGGAGTTCATCTGCTGCCCCTCCTCGATTTTGCTGATCTCGACGGCGCGCTCTTACTGGCCGAAGATATTGCATCCGGGCTCAACTGGAATTTAGGGCGCTGTGAATTGCCAACCAGCGTGGGACTAGGCGTGACCTTGAAGCAATAGTGCCACGAACTAATGGCAGGGGCTGATGCTTCGCGGAGCGCATTCACCGCCTGCTAGATCGTTAGACCTAGGGGCAAAGCCTCGCCGAGAATCTGGTTAGCTTCCTCGGTGGCAAGTTGTCCTCCCGACCGAACGAGTGTCAAGTAATGCTCTGGTGCAGCGATTTGTTCTAGCCGCTGGAGCACTCTTTCACGCAGGTCCTCGTCGATATCCCGATAGCGATCGTTGACTTTGCGAGCGCACTGGAGCAACGCTAGCTGGTAGGACGACTCATGATCATCAGCGGAGCGCAACAGCAATTGCTCCAGCCACTGCTCCACTTCTGAAGTTTCAATGACCGCGTTGAGGGGCCCGTAGGTAGGCACTCGGCTGCCTAGTCGACCGAGGGTCCAAAATATCGCTGAGCTACTGAAGGTCCATTTCTTGACTTTTTGCAGTTCCAGCAACCAACGTCCGAGCTGTGATTTTTCGTTTTTTGGTAGCAGTTCGAGCGAACCGACCAATCGCAGCAACTCAGCCAACTCGTTCGGTGCAACCGCAACCCCACCTTTCGCTCGACGAACGGGATCGAGCAAACCGCGCAGCGGACCAGCCACTTGTTGATAGACAGCCAATTGCTGACCGGCCGTGAAACCACCCGCTAACCGCCGCCACAAAATCAACGATTCACTGCGCGAACTTGGGGTCGCGAACGCCAATCGCCCATAAACCAACCGCCAACTCTGCGCGACTCGCCAGTCGTCAGCAGCCAGTCCATAACCGGGCCGTAGAGTGTACCCCAGCAAATTCAACCATCGCGTTTCATGATCTGCACTGCGTTGCCGCCCAGCTTCAAATTCGATCAGGTCTTGCCACATCGATCGCAGTAAACTTGGCGGCCATGACTGGCGGCTCTTCTCCAGCCGATCGGCGAGCGACTGCATCAACTGCGCAGGTTTGATAGTGCTTGTCGGTCCAAAGCACTCTGCGATCGCCGCGCGCGCAGTCTGCTGCACCGACTGATCGACGATGCCGCTTTGCGATCCCGCTGACTCGCTAGCCGCCCGGTCAGTCTCCGTGCTCGCACGAACATCAAACTCCAATTGCCATCGCTGATTCGATTCGGTCGCCACGCACCACAATTGCAACGTGCCGATTTGACTTAGCTCGGCCTCAAGAACCACGGGTAAGCGTTCTTGTCGACGCTTGCCTGGTAATTCGAGCACAGTGCGAATCGGCGGCAAGTTTGAAAAGTTCTGCGCATCGATGTCGTAACACTCCCCCACGCGATCTGCTAAGCGCGTGCTGGAGTAAGTGATCGGGAATTGCACGGGTTGGCCCACCGTCAATTCGAACGGCATCGCATCGAGCCGGAACTGATCACCTGGACTGGCGGATCCCGGGATGACGCAGACGGCTCGCGGTGGATCGTTCGAAACGGTTACGTAGTAAGACCTGGCCAGTTTAGCTTCGATGCGCACTCCGTCGCCGCGGCGGACTTGACCAAAGTAAGCGGCCCCGCGCGATACCGCGACATCCAAACGATCTCCAGCCAACACACCGACACGCCAGTCTTCAGTAATCGATGTGGTGCCCGCAAACCATTTTGCAATCGCATCCTCGATCCGTTTTTTAACCTGAGCTGATTCGAGTACGCCGCCGTTGAACAGAATCCAATCGGGCTTGGCGAGCTCAACCTCAGAAAGCGTTTGCAACTCGGCATCCAAACGACCATCGCGACGGTGATCCCACAGGAACGCAGCCAGATGCTTTGTTATCGCCGGATCATTAGCGAATGGCAGACCAAACTCTTGAAAACCCGTTTGTTGGGCAAGAGGTCGATCGGTCAATGCGCATGCTG
>JANPLP010000972.1:0-4416 GCA_031426595.1 Planctomycetia bacterium
ATTTTCTAGCTAAGGGGCCGTCCAGCACGCGAGATATGTGTTCTCGGATGTTAGTGACGCTACGGAATTGCGCTCGAATGCTGACTCTTTCCCGCGCCCAATGGGCTATAGTTTCAACGAGTGGAGCGAAGTTTACGCCGGCATTTCGACGAGATCTAAGGCGTCTCCGTGTTTCACCTTATAAGGTTATACCATGCTTCGTGTTCCGCGCTTCAGGCTCAGGAATCAGCATTTCTGCCCCAGTTCAATTATTGGGAGTTGAGCCTTGAGTTGTTGATGCGTAAGCCGCTTCGCGAGAAGCTTGATATTGCGCCCACGCAGATAGTAGAGATAGAAAAAATGCGATCACGTGAGGACTTCAGCAACCTTTTGCGAGAAAAGATGCGTGAAATGCGTGTCAGTTCAACAGAAGCCTGGGCAGCCTTGGATAGCGTGGTTGCAAAAGAACTTGCCAAAATTCTTGCTGACGAGCAGATGATTGGCCTACGGGTGCTTGCCACGAGAAGACGATATCAGTTTGGCTTTTCGCCTTTTGAAGATCCGAACGCCTTGGGTCAGTGCAAACTTACTTCGCAAAAAAAGAATGACTTAGATCGAATAGTCGAATCTGAAAAGGAAAGATTCTTTGCGCAGCGGGAGCAGTTTCGAATTGCTGGAGGGAAGCGTGTGTTGGAGGCGGCTTCAACTGAATCAAAAAACCGTTTTGTGCAGTACGCTGGGAATAAGTACTTTCCGGAATTGCAAGTCGCTCCCGACTCAGCAGTGCTTGACGTTCATCGAGGTACCTTTCGCTCGCTGTCACTTTTTGAAAGGTATTTTCCTGCGTTGCGCAAAACGATGAGCTCGAAGGAGGTTCAGATCGCTGCGGCAATTCTTGCTAAATACTCAACTTCTACACAGAGCTTTAAGGCTCAGGAAAAGTACAAATCGATGCTTGATTTTCTCAACGCGATGGAAACGAACGGTGGTCAAGAAATCGAAGCGTCGTTATCGCAAGCAACGCTTGCTTCGTTCGGGAGGATGCATGCGGCTTTCGAGTTTGACAACAACTTCACTGTGCCTTTCGAAAAGGAGAGCGTAGTCGCCTATCTGCAACTTGATCCCACGCAACTGGAACAAATCAAGTCAACTGCGAAGGATGAGAACGCAGCACTTCAAAAGCAGATTGCCGAATTGAATGAACGTACGTTCCAAACGCTATGTGCATCTCTTGGCCCCGAATCGCGCGCAAGGATGAACGAGTTTTTCAAGGATGTCTGGAAGCTTGGTCGCTGGGACAACTAACGGCGTGTTTTTCTCCTTCTGGTTTTGCCAGTTGCAAAGTTAATGCAGTGCGACGCGACGGACACTTTTCTTTTGCCCGCCATCTATAGCCACGCCCTTCGAAGACTCAGGGCGTGCCACTCGGAATTCTGGAAGTTCCGCTCGAGTATCGGCTGAGACACGGTCTTTCTGGTTAAGTCATCGCCCTTAGCCGCCATTTCGACACTCTGCTAAACGAAAAAAAACTCTGACTTTTGAGGCCAGAGTTTTTTTCGGCTAACAAATCAGAATGCGGAGTTCTGATTATTCTTTTGGAAGCAGAACTGTGTCGATAACGTGGATGACGCCGTTGCTGGTTTCGATATCGGTCTTGACAACCTTCGACTCGTTGACCTTCACTCCGCTGCTGTTGGCAGCAATCTTCACTTCTTGACCTTGAACGGTCTTAGCTTTTTCGAGCTTCACAACGTCAGCAGCCATCACTTTACCGGCGACAACGTGGTAAGTCAGAACAGCGACGAGCTTCGCCTTGTTTTCTGGCTTCAGAAGCGTTTCAACAGTTCCCTTAGGAAGCTTCTCAAAAGCTGCGTTCGTTGGAGCGAAAACAGTGAAAGGGCCTTTGCCGCTGAGGGTTTCGACCAAGCCAGCAGCCTTGACGGCAGCAACTAGAGTCGAGAAGTCCTTGTTGCCTGCAGCAACTTCCACAATGGTTTGCTCTTTGGTCGGCTTATCTTCAGCACGCAGGCTGGAAACGGTGACTACAGATGCGAAAGCGAGAGCGAGAGTTAAAAGTGTCTTCATGTTCATTTTCCGATGTTTGCGAGTGGAATCAACGGGTGCGAACTCCACTCAAGAGATTGAGGTAAACTACAATCAGCTCAAACGCTTGGCCGGCACGTTGCGTGAACTGTTTGATGCATCGTAGAGACGCGTCAAGTCGTCGCAGACTTTTCTGCAAGATTTTTTTCAAGTTCGGTACGCAGACCTCGTAAAACCGCTTTAACCATTCACCCGATTCAACGAACTTCGTGGCGGCGACTTTAATTCGGCGAATTCACTACTCGATAGGTTTTGACCATGATGCGTTGGCTTGCGATCACTTTAACTTTCTGCGTCCTGCCAGCGGTTTGTTGCGCGCAGGACAACTCGGTTGCTGCAGATCCACTTTCCCAGTATCGCAAGCAATCGCAAGACAAGTGGGAAGCTGAAATTGTTAAGCTTGAAAAACTTGATCAGCAACAACCTGATCCTCGAGATCCGGTACTTTTCATTGGCAGTTCAAGCATTCGCTTGTGGAAGAGCTTGGCGGAGGACATGGCCCCGCGGACGGTCATCAATCGGGGATATGGGGGCGCGAAGTTCTCTGACTTGGCTGTTTACGTCGATCGGTTGGTCCAACCGCATGAGTTTCAGGCGGTGGTAATCTTTGTCGCTAACGACATTGTTGGAAAAGAAGAGGACAAGACTGTTATGGAAGTAGCCCGCTTGTTCAAATATGTCGTGGCGAGGGTGCGAGCAAAGAGTGCTACCGCGCCGATTTTCCTTATTGCGATTACTCCGACGCCGTCGCGTTTTAAAGCTTGGCCACAAATTCGTGAGGCGAACGAAGCGCTCGAAGCAGCTTGCAAAGCGGAACCGCTGCTGCATTTCATTGCCACAGAGAAACACTACTTGGACGGCGAAGGGAAACCGATTCCTAAGTACTTCGTTGAGGACATGCTGCATCAGAACAACGACGGCTACAGCTTGTGGGCTCGAATTGTCCGCGAGAGTTTGGACAAGGTACTAACGACTGCAAAGTCAGAAAAATAGCGGCAGATGCGATCGATGTTTGCAATGCCGCTTTCGAAGACGATCTTTGGAACGGACATGTGCGGTACCGACCTGTGCGGTACTGCAGGATTTGCGGTTTGACTAAGTTCGATGTACTTTAAATTCGATGTACTTTAAGTCCGACTTGCGAGCGGTTGACTTTCGTTCACTGCTGTGAAGCGTACTTCAGCATGTTGTAGAACGAGTCTCGTGCGGCTTCAACATCTAGCTGGGTTGCAACTTCCATGTTGGTGCGCCAGGTGCGAGTGATGCGACGATCAAAGACAGTGGCACCGTTAGTTAACTCGCCGCTTACCTCGATATCGCCCGCCATTTCCTCAAACTCAAACAACATCGGTTCCACAAGGAGTAGTAGCGGCAACACAGCTTGAAGCGAAATGGTTTCTTGCCCCAACTGCTGTCGAGTAGTCCGAAAGAGGTGTGGAAGAATCGCGTGCAGCACTGCGCCAACACGTGTGTGTGTTTGCGGGAGCAGATCGATCATGTCCCAACCAAATTTAAGCTTCTCAGAGATCTCAAACGGAATCAGCGATTTGGTGGTGGGTGACTGAAAGACAGTTCTTGCTGCGTGAGCGTCGAGGTGCATGTTGAATTCAGCGGCGGGTGTCACGTCCCCAGTGCCGGTCACGGAGCCGCCGGTCATAATCAAGCGATCGAACATCGGAATAATCGCCGGATCGCGGCTGATGGCTTTGGCCAGTCCTGTGAGCGGACCGGTGCAGAGTATGGAGACTTCACCCGGATAGGTCCGCAAGCAATCGCTGATTAATTTATCGCTGGGAACGGTATGCTGTCGAGAAACAGGTTCCCATTTGACGTTTCCCAAGCCATCGTCGCCATGCAACAGAGTGCCATTGGAGACAGCGGCGCCTGTTTCTGGATCGAGTGCGGAGCCGATGCGGGGAATGCGGGGTGGGTCCAGCCGCTCGACAAGCGCTCGAATGTTTTGCGTCGCTTGCTCGGCGTCGACGGTACCTGCGCAGGCGGTGACTGCAATAACTTCGAGGCGAGAATCGAATAGCGCCAGCGAGAGTGCCAGTGCATCGTCTATTCCAGGATCACAATCGATGATAACTTTACGAGCCATTGGGCGTCCTAAAATAGCAAAGCCAGATGCGAGGGCGGCTTGAAGTTTGGGGTTTGCCGAGCAAAGCCTATTGTGAAGGCCGAGCCATTTCGCCGCAACCCGGCAATTTAAGCATAGTCCACAAGTGCAGCTTTACCGCTTAATTTTGGAGTGGCACGCTCTGAGGCTTTGCGAAGGGCGTGACTAGTGTCGCTCAAATCCCGCCCTTCGCAAAGCCACAGAGCATGCCACAC
>JANPLP010000973.1:0-1666 GCA_031426595.1 Planctomycetia bacterium
CGACCGCTCGCAAGACCTTACGTCGCTGCTCGGCCTCCTTGGGGAGCATGTCAACCAGCGTTGGTAGATCGCTCGATATTCGAAACATCGCCAGCCCGCCACTCATCTCCAGGCGTTCGATTACGCCGGTCCTCGCGATAATCTGCAAAGCCGTACCTACCGCTTCGGCCGATTGCGGAACATCGATCATTTCACGCAGTTCTTGCGCTGTGCGTTCGATCGGATCTTCGGCCAGTTCGCAAAGAGCCTCATATACACGTTCAATCAACTCGCGAGGCGGATTTGCGTTATCGATAAAAAACTCTTGAATGAATCGATCCTGCGACGAATACAGCAGGACGCACTGCGAGGGCAAACCATCGCGGCCCGCACGCCCGGCCTCTTGATAGTAGGCTTCCATCGAACCAGGGATGTTGTAATGAACGACGTAGCGTAAATCGGCTTTATCGATCCCCATCCCGAAGGCATTCGTTGCGACAATCCCTTTGAGTTTGCCAAGCATGAACTGCTCTTGGATGAACTTACGCTGATCCAGTGTCAATCCTGCATGGTATGCGCCGAAAGACAATTGCAGCTCTTTCCCAATCGATTCGACTAGACCTTCGCAACGTTTGCGAGTCGCAGCGTAAACGATGCCCGATCCTGTTTCATCCTTGAGGAATTCAAAAAGCGCACGGTCCTTGTCGCGGTCGCTGTTGCAATGGACGGATCCAATCGAGAGATTGGTGCGAGCAAATCCTGTGACGAATTGCTTGGGGTGACGCAACCCGAGTACATCGCAAATGTCTTGTCGAACACGCGGCGTTGCGGTCGCGGTCAACGCGATCGTTTGGACCCCACCCAGCGCCGCCCGAAATTGGCCAATCCTGGCATAGTCAGGCCGAAAATCGTGACCCCACTCGCTGATGCAGTGCGCCTCGTCCACCGCGAGCAACTGGACCGGCGTCGCACGAATCGTTTCCAAAAATCGCTGGTTTCGCAAACGCTCGGGCGCTACGTAGACCATCGAATACTTTCCTTCGGCAACCTCCAACAAGCGATCGTTCTGCTCCGCACCGCTCAACGTACTATTGATCAAGGTTGCTGAAATCCCACGGCGATCAAGCGTATCGACTTGATCCTTCATCAAAGCGATCAACGGCGATACCACGATCGTCAAACCTGGCCTGAGTACCGTCGGCAATTGAAAACAAAGACTCTTCCCACCACCCGTCGGCATGACGCACAAGCAATCATTTCCGGCAACGATATGCTCGATGACATCGCGTTGCCCCGGTCGGAAGCTGGTTAGCCCGAATTTTTGGAGGGCTTTTTCGAAGTCCATAGATCAAGCTCCGTCGATCTGCACGATCAATCGCCATCAATACTAGACAAATGTTAATCATTTCTTATGGGCGTGTCAGCCCCCTGCCGCGGGCCCCATGCCGCTAACTTGGGTGATTTCTGGTAGCGGAATGGCGCAAGCCGTCCGGTTCTTCGAGGTTTTCTCGCACTTCACCGGACGGCTTGCGTCGTTCCGCTACGAGCCGGACTTCAGGCTTTAACCGCCACGTACGGGCCGTGAATCCCAGCCAGCTCAAGGCGGTTCACTAACGAGAACAGTCCCGGTATTTAGCCAGGACTGTTCGAGATTTAGCGCCAGGTCAAGCCCGGCAAGAGAGGACTC
>JANPLP010000974.1:0-13567 GCA_031426595.1 Planctomycetia bacterium
AGTGAATCGAACCCCCTCCCGAGCCAACTGATCCAAACGTGGCGTCGAGTAAGCACATTTGGCGTTGCAGCAAGACAAGTCGCCGTTACCGAGATCATCTGCATAAATGATGATGATGTTGGGATGACCAGAACGCTCGTATTCCGAAGCACTCGCAGGTTCGCTGAACATGCTTGCGATTAACAAGGCGGCAAAGATCGTTCGGCTAGTTTCGATTCCCATTTTTTCTCCACATCAATAACCTCAAGTTACATTTTCGTGAACACTTGTCTGCTGGTGCTGGAAAGCGGAGGTCTCACTTTGAATACGACTGAGATCGGGTCCCATACGCACTTCGTCTGCTGAGGCTCGGTGGCATTTTGCACAAGCAATATTGTCTCGATGAAGTTGGATTGCACCGCGCACAACGTCACCATGCTTGCAGGCGCCTGCTACCAATAGGCTCAAGTCTTCCGCTACCAGCCGATCTGCAAGCGCATGCGCATGGAGGGGTTGGGAAATGCAAAAACAAGCCAGCAACCTCCACACTCTTAGACGCCCTGCGATCTGCCCGCATTGTCCCATACAGACAAATTGAAGCACTCTTTGCACATCAGAAACTTTGAAGGCAGTGCGACGGTTGATGTCCATAGTTGCTAAGCCTTAGCGATCTGAGTGCGGTCGCGTGGACAGGTAGGCGCGGCGATCATTTCTTGATGACGAGCACAAACGCGCCCATTGTAATTAATGCAATGCCCAACCACTCGCGTGAAGTGGGTCTCTCGCCAAGGAAAATGAAAGCAAGTACTGCCACGAACACCACACTTAGCTTATCGATGGGAGCCACTTTTGACACATCGCCGGCTTGCAGAGCCCGAAAATAGCAGACCCACGAAAAACCTGTGGCCAAGCCTGACGCAATTAACAACCCCAATGTTTTACCTCCCAAGTGAAACGGGTTGCTCAAGTTGCCAGTTGCCCACACAAAGAAACTGAGCGCAAAAAGCACAACTACCGTGCGGATCAACGATGCAAAGTCTGAGTTAACTCCTTTGACGCCGGCTTTCGCAAGCACCGCTGTCAACGCCGCAGCCAATGCCGAAAGAAGAGACCACACAAGCCAATTTCCAGAATTGTTCATTTTGAGCCTATTCGATGAGTGCAGCCGACGAAGTCATGACTATTTCAGATTACCAACCAGCGGCTCAACAAACCGCGGGAAGGGCTTCGCGCTGGAAGCACCAGCCTACGGTCAAATGGCACTGGCGGCTGATCGTAACATCTCGTCCGACACAAGAATCTGACTACACGCTAAATGCATAACGACCGGGAGGTCGAGATTACCTGCTGTCCATCCACGCGCACTCATCTGTTTTGCAAAAGCGCCATGAACAGCCTTCACAGGGGACCCGCATTGCAGGCGGTAAGCCTGTGCTCACTTGGGTTCCGTAAACGTAACAAACACAGAAATGCAGAGCAGCCAAAGTAGCCGACGTTCTTTACCCTGCCTCTCCCTTAGATTGCATCTTCGCCCAAGTATCGCGCAAGCCAACTGTGCGATTGAAAATCGGTTGACCGGGTTTCGAATCGACTGGGTCAGCAAAAAAATAACCCATACGTTCAAACTGAAAATGCGAGCCCCCGGCGGCCCCAGCCAACGAAGGCTCCAGTTTCGCTTGGATCGTCTCGAGACTGTTCGGATTCAAATTGCTGAGGAAGGTCTTGCCCTCCGGCACGTCTTCAGGATTCTCTCCCAGGAACAAGCGGTCGTAGAGCCTCACTTCGGCAGTAATGGCTTGCGACGCGCTCACCCAATGGATCGTACCTTTTACTTTGCGCTGCGTTCCATCACCACTACCGCTTCGCGTCGCCGGATCGTAACTGCAGTGTAATTCCGTAATCGCGCCAGTTTGTGGATCCTTAATAACCGTATCGCACTTGATGATGTAGCCATATCGCAACCGGACTTCTCCGCCGGGTTTTAAACGGAAGAATTTCTTCGGTGCATCTTCTTGAAAATCATCCTGCTCAATGTACAGCTCACGAGTGAAAGGAATCTGCCGACTACCCGCCGAAGCATCTTCGGGATTGTTGACAGCCTCCATCGACTCAACTTGACCGTCTGGATAATTCGTTAACACGACTTTCAGCGGACGCAGCACAGCCATCACACGCGGCGCGACCGCATTCAGATGCTCACGAATGCTGTTCTCTAAAACCGTCACATCAATGGTACTGTAGAACCTCGCCACTCCAATGCGATCACAAAATGCACGCAAACTCTCAGGCGTAAACCCTCGCCTCCGAAGCCCGCTAATCGTCGGCATTCGAGGATCGTTCCAGCCCAAAACATGCTTCTCTTGAACCAGTTGCAACAACTTGCGCTTGCTCATTACCGTATAGCTCAAGTTCAGCCGGGCGAACTCAATCTGCCGCGGATGATAAATACCCAGCGTCTTGCAGTACCAATCATACAGCGGTCGATGATTCTCGAACTCGAGCGTGCAGATGGAATGGGTGATCTTTTCCAGTGAGTCGCTTTGGCCATGCGCCCAGTCGTACATGGGATAGATGCACCACTTATCGCCCGTGCGATGATGATGAGCACGAAGAATGCGATACATGACTGGGTCACGCAAGTTAATATTCGGCGAAGCCATATCGATCTTCGCGCGCAGAGTCCGCGCACCATCCGGAAACTTGCCATCCCGCATCGCCTCGAACAACTCAAGGTTCTCTTCCACCGTACGATCCCGATATGGACTGTTCTTGCCCGGCGCGGTCAATGATCCGCGATACTCCCGAGTCTGCTCGCTTGTCAAATCGCAAACGTACGCCTGTCCAGCTTTAATTAACTGAATCGCCCAATCGTAAAGCTGATCGAAGTAGTCGGACGCATAGTAGATCGCATCCCACTGAAATCCTAACCAGCGGACGTCCTCTTGAATCGAATCGACGTACTCTTGCTCTTCTTTGCTCGGGTTCGTGTCGTCGAACCTCAAGTTGCATTTGCCGTTGTACTTCTGAGCTAACCCAAAATTGAGACAAATACTCTTCGCGTGACCGATATGCAAATAGCCATTCGGTTCTGGCGGAAACCGCGTCTGAACACACATCCCAGCCAGCTTCGGCAGTAACACATCTTTATCGATCTCTTGCTCGATAAAGTTGGCGTGCCGGGGCGCTTCATCCGTTCCCCCTGAAGTCGGCTGGTTTACAGAATTCATCCTGCTCGTTCCTTTGTCACTGCTATGTTCAATCGGACTGTTCGTCGTCTGTTAATTGGCCGCTCACTACCTTGTCCAGCGCAGATCCTCTTTAGGAAAACAGGGAAGCGCTCAGATACATGTCGTCTCTGGCACTGCCCACAAACGACCCACACTTAGGACCAAGACGGATTGCGAATTGGCTTTCTGATTCGATAAGTGGCCAGCTACAAATTATCACCGCCATTGAGTTTGCTGCTAGATGGCAACGCAATCGGGTGTCACCCCTGCCCTGCCCCGTTTCGCATTTCAGACTTGGGCATCAAAATACTTACCTAGGAATGTCAACAACCCAGCTTTTATGAAACACACAGGACCTACTATGGGACAGTTCGGAGCGATGATGGCTGACGCAGCCGGAGTTAGCCAACGCTACGCGCGACGCTTGCTGGTCGGCATTCCGCCGGATCGGTTTGCTCGATTCGCCTCACCCGGCAAACAAACCATCGAATCGAACCATCCCGCCTTCATTCTGGGCCATTTGAGCCTCTATCCAGTGAACGTCGTCCGCCTGCTCGGGCTGGATACCTCCGCCGTCCAACCCTCTGATCGGTTCATAGCGTTGTTCTCAAAAGAGGCCAAGTGCCAAGACGACGCGCACGCGATCATGTACCCTTCAATGTCAGAGCTGTCCGATGTTTTCTTCGGTGGCTATGAAACGGCCATATCTGCCATGCGGGAAGCGTCCGATTCCCAACTTGCTGCAGAAAATCCAGTCGACACGCCGCTGAAGCAAGTGTGCCCCACACTCGGCTCGATGCTCGGGTTCTATTTAACTGGCCATGTCGCCATGCATCTCGGACAACTTAGTTCCTGGCGCCGTATGGAAGGACTTCCACCCGCCTAAGCAAGTGTACGAAAATGATTCGGGATAACGATTAGCGGCACGCGCTTGCCACGCTATACGCCAGGGGAACATCATAGTAATGAAGCCGATCCCAACGGCCTTATGCAGCTAGGCCGGTCGAGCTGCCTAGCGCCGCATTCCCTGCGAGCCCAGGAATGCAACTGCGACTTTGAAGACAGCAGAGATCATGACAGCGGCGTCGCACTCCACTCAAGTCCAGCGAAACCTAGCAACCCGGCTTCGGTTCGTCCTGGCCATAAGTGCTATCCGCGAACTTGACGCCGGGTACATCTTCGCTGACCGCCGCGTCGTGCTCACTCGCCTCGCGATGAGCCTCCGGAGCATCAAGGTCGGCAGCAATATCTTCCGCCACCAGCAGATCGCTAACCTGCGGCTGGTAATCGGAACTGCTTGGCATTTCAAAAATCGCTGCCATCGACCAATCATTAGAAGAAGCAACATCTTCCGGCCCAGCCCAATGAGCCTGGGGACCAAATAACGGCTGGGAACAGATCGGGCACACTGGGTCTTCACTCTTCGGATACACCTTTGTAGTTGCCGTATCCGGCTTCACCCAAATTGACTCACATTCATCGCACATCGCATAAAGATGCGGCTGGCTTAGCAAACCCTTGCAAGCTCGCACGCGACACAATCCGTTTACACAAACTGGACATTCGCCAATATGAATCCAAGGGCTGGGCGGTAATTCGTTCATCATTGAATCAGCAATTCTTAACTTCGAAATCGGTTAGAACGGAAAAGCGGTGATGACTTGATCCCCGTCCACGACCAATCGCAATCGTTTTGCGTCCGGATTGTTATCACGTTTACCATCCCGACCCCCGATGTAACCAATCGGTTTCGTAAATGGCGCTTCATAAACGGTACGACCATCTTCTTCCCGCTTGCGCACTCCCTTAGCACCCTGCTTGCCACGAGTGTATGCGTCGTCGATCCAACGCAACACTTGAGCCATATCGCCATCGAACACTCCGTGCTTGCCAGGACGATCAGGAATATCCTTCAGGTGTTTCTCAATATGCTTTAAGCGATGCCCCTCTTCGCTGCCCCGAGTGTACCGCAGTCCAGTCGGTGAGATATAGACTTCACGACCAACGTCTTTCAACAATCCATACAAGAAATCCCCATCCGCGACGTTCACCCCTGCGGACGAGCCAGATGACGCGGAACCACTCGACGCAGACTTTGGTGGCTCAGTCTTTGATGCCGCCGACTTTTTTGCGGTAGTTTCAGATTCTGCTGCACTGGACGCAGGTGAGCTTGCCGAGCGGCTCGGCGGAGTCAACGTAGTTTTCGAAGCAGCCGCCTTAGAACCTGTGGAATTTGCCGCAGTCGAATTTGCCCCAGAAGAGCCTTCCCGAAGCTCCTCGCCCACACCAGCATTGGACACCTCAGCCTTGGATTGGCGCGCCGACTTCGGGTCCGTAGCAACCTTGGCCAACGGCTGATCAGATACCGTGCGTTCGCCAACGGGGCGTTCAATAACCGGCGACTGATTGCCGAGAATCCCTGCCAGGCCCGGTAGCTTCCAGCCCCAGCGACTATTAGCAAAGGGTTGTACCAGTGCATACAAGATCAGCGCAGCCACAAATGCAACTGCCCATTTCTTTGGAAGACGCTGTAAGCTTTGCTGAGCTGAAGGTGTGCGATTCATAGTGGTGCAAAACGGATGGTCGAAGAACTTTAGTCGAAGGTGACAATTTCACCGCGAGCGATTGTTCCCAAACCCGAATAAATCTGGCGATCAATCGATTGCGATACAAATTGTACGTGACCATCGACAAAAACAAACAAGCAACCACCGCGATGCAAACTAGAAAAACACAATTCGCGTTCGTCGATCAGCAAACTGGAATCTTCCACCGCATTCAGCGGCACACCGGTCGACCCCAATCCCTCTGAAAATTCTTGATAAAGCGGCGGGTTTACCGAAGCAAGAACTTGGTTGTCACTACCAATGTACCAATGGTCAACGATCTGGAAGACAGAGTTGAAAAGATCGGGCCCAGTCACATTTGGGCGGAAAAGCGCTTCGCCAATCGCAACCGAGTTCGACGTTCCGTCAGTCACGCTCGCCATGCGACAACTACTGGATAAAAACATTAGCCCGTCTTGGTTTGCCTGCCCAATGTTCTGCGGCCCAAAGCCTGATTCAGCGGTGGATGTTCCACTGGCAACCGCCAAGTAGGAATTGGGGACGCGCTCGGGCAAGTTACTGAAATTGGGCGCACGCTCCGGAGCATCGCTACTTGGACATCGGTAAGTCGAAATGAACGTTGAACAGGCACGCCCGTTGGGGGTATTCGGCACCTCCCATGGCTGACCGAATTCCAGCGTATTGAATACGTTGCTCTGCTCAATCTGCGGCAGCAAACTCCCGCTCCACATCAATCTACCTGGCATAACATAACCGGAAGGAAACTTTCGATGCGAGTCGTGATAACTGTTGAGCGCAATGCCTAATTGATGCAAATTATTCGTACATTGAACGCGCCGCGCCGCCTCTCGAGCCGCTTGAACGGCAGGCAGTAACAAACCAACCAACATGCCAACAATGGCAATCACCACAAGAAGTTCGACCAGGGTAAATCCAATTGATCGTCTGTTCCGCACGTTGCACCTCACTACCCATCCCACCCCTTAAATCGCCGCTCGGCAGTATACTTCCCCGCACCTACCCCTGTCCAACGCGTCAGCTCGACACCAATCAGACGCCAGGCTCGCTACCGGCGATCGCTGAATAAGGCTCAATTTGTATTTGTTTTTTAGCGGAGTTTCGGTTTAGAATTCGTATTCCTTAAAAAGATGAAAACCATGCAAACCATATCCCGCTCCCTTCATTCGATAAACACATTGTTGCGAGCTCGCTGCCAACGCGGCCTAGCGATGAGTTTATCATCACTCTTGCTATTCGTCGTAGCGATTGCACTAACCTCCAACACGCTTGCGCAGCCGCCTGATTTGATCGTTGCGAACGGACATTTGTTCGGTGCCGATTCGCCGACTGCTTCCGCCCTGGCTGTAACTGGCGAACGGATCAGTGCCGTCGGCGACGATGCCCAGATCACCAAGCTAGCTGGACCAGCTACAAAACGGATTGACGCCGCCGGCGGTACTGTCATGCCAGGGCTTCATGACGCTCATGTGCATTTCCTTTCAGGCAGTTCGTCTCTATCCCAGATCGATCTGGCAGGTGCTGAAACGCTCACTGATATCGAAGCCAGAATCCTGGCCTTCATCCAGCAGCATCCAAACGACCCAGTTTTTGTTGGTCGCGGTTGGCTATACGGCTCGTTTCCGGGCGGAATGCCTGATAAACAGATGTTAGATCGATTGATACCGGGCCGACCAGCAATCATGCGTTGCTACGATGGTCATACCGTGTGGTGCAACACAGCAGCGCTCGCTGCCGCGGGTATCACGCGCGCTACCGCAGATCCCGCTACGGGTGAAATCGTGCGCGACCCAGTCACCCGCGAGCCCACCGGAGTGCTCAAAGAAGCGGCTCAAGATTTGATCGAGAAAGTGATTCCCAAACCGACGCGAGCGGAGAGATTAAAGGCTGTTCGACAAGGCATCGCACTTGCTCATCAACTGGGCGTGACCAGTGTCTGCGAGGCAGGTGCTGGCTTGGAAGAACTCGATGTGCTGGAAACCCTGCGCGCCGGTGGAGAGCTTCAATTGCGATTCGCCATCGCACTCCAAGGCAAGCCCGCAATGAGTGAAGCCGAGATCGAACAACTTGACGTTCTCAAACGCCGCTTTCCGAATATGAACATTGGCGCCGTAAAACTCTATGTCGATGGCGTAATCGAATCTCACACGGCCGCGATGCTATCTCCATACGCCAATCGTGCCACACAAGGTCTACCCGAGACATCTCCCGACGAATTGAACCGAGTGATTGAGAGTTTGGATCGCCGAGGGTGGCAAATCATGGTGCATGCCATCGGCGACGGCGGTATACGCATGACACTCGATGCCTTCGAGCATGCCGCCAAAAGCAATCCCATCCCGCCCCAAGGCAGACGACATCGCTTGGAACACATTGAATCGATCAGCCAGTCCGATATAGCCCGCTTTGGCCAGTTGGGAATTATCGCCTCCATGCAGCCTTACCACGCCAACCCGAACAGCAATATCTTTAACGTCTGGGCCGCCAACCTCGGCCCCGACCGCGCATCTCGAGCTTGGGTCTGGAACAGCATTCAACAAGCCGGGGGCCGCCTGGCCTTCGGTAGCGACTGGCCAGTGGTCAGCCTAGATCCTCGCCTGGGCATGCACACCGCGCTCACTCGCCAAACACTCGACGGCAAGCCACCCCAAGGCTTTATAGCCGACCAATGCTTACCGCTGCCCAATGTCCTGGCCGCGTACACAAGCAACGCCGCTTATTCCCAGTTTGCCGAGACCCAACAAGGTCACTTAAAAGTCGGCCAACTTGCCGATATCGTCATCTGGAACAAAAACATCTTCAACTTGCCAGTCGCCGAAGTGCATAAAGCCCAAATCACAAAAACGATTTTCAACGGCAAGGAGTCTCGACTGATTATCGAATAATTGGGGCGCTGTGTTAATGGGTCGCTGTGTTCTGAATAGCTGAGGATCAAACCGTCACAGGTCGCTGCCCAAACCTGCTAACCCTTGAAAGACCCGACAGCCAGAGTCACGTTTTGCCCACCGAAACCAAACGAATTATTGAGGGCTACATCCAACTTAACTTCGCGAGCCTGATTGGGAATGTAGTCCAAGTCGCACTCAGGGTCCGGGTTCTCCAAATTAATCGTCGGAGGCAGGACGCCATCGCGAATGGCGAGCAAGCAGACAATCATCTCCGTGACACCGGCCGCAGCAATCAAATGCCCCATCATGCTCTTCGTGCTCGATACAGGCACTTGCAATGCACGCTCCCCAAAGACGGCCTTACAAGCCACCGTTTCCACTCGGTCGTTGACCGATGTGCTGGTTCCATGCGCGTTGACGTAGCCGACTGCTTCAGGACCCAACATCGCGTCCTGCAAAGCGGCTTTCATACAACCGATAGCTCCGCGACCCTCAGGATGAATATCCGTGATACGGTAAGCGTCGGCAGTGCAACCGTAACCAAGCACTTCGCCATAAATCTTTGCTCCGCGTTTCTTGGCGTGCTCCAACTCCTCCAAGATAACAACGGAAGAACCTTCACCAAGAACAAAGCCATCGCGCAGTCGATCGAATGGCCGCGAAGCCTTAGCGGGGTCTAAGTTGTTGGTCGACAGAGCGGTCAGCAAATTGAAACCTGTTAAGCCGAACGGATGGATCATACTATGAGCTCCCCCCGCAATCATGGCATCGACATCGCCACGACGAATCAACTCCGTCGCTTCGCCTACCGCTTGACTGCTAGCAGCGCAAGCGGTCAAACAATTGATGTTTGGACCTTGCACGTCGAACATGCCGCCCAAGTGCGCCGCGGGCATGCTCGGTTCCTGCTCTAGCTCCAATTCAGGGTCAAGGATCGTCAAGCCCTTACGCATGAATGCGTCGAGATCGAAATCTCCACCACCCGCAGTGGCTGTCGCGACCATCTGAGTAAAGTTACAAAAATCCTGATTCCCTTCGCCCGCACCAAAGTAAACTCCAACGCGAGAGCGGTCGGTGATACTGTCCAACACGCCGGAATCAAGCACCGCTTGCTTGGCCGCTCCAGCCGCAAATTTGGCATGCCGACCACGCTTCTTCCAGACATTGCCATCTTCCCCACAATCGGTGATGTCCCAATTGCGAATCTCGGCGGCAATCTTCGTCGGATACTTCGAGGCGTCAAAAATCGATATGTAGCCCACCCCACTGCGACCGTTTCGGAGGGCATCCCAGACCGTTTGCACGTCGTTGCCCAAGGGATTGATCATTCCGATTCCAGTCACGACAACTCGGCGCCGCATTCGTTCAGCCTTCAGTGAAACATGCATCTAAAGAAAACCAAGCCAAGCAGTGATTTGCTGGGCGAGCTAAGAATATAACCTACTCACCCGCACGTTGACGAGCCGCGCACAATCGGACGCTTCAGGACAAATCGCTAGCCCGCGGATTCGAAAGCCCTACGCGGTGAGTGGATTGCTGGCTAAATATGCGTGCTCATCTGCCAACATATGCCGCGGCTCCTCAATCGGTTCACCAGACTCCGTTCGCGCCACTTCGAACAAACGCATCGCTCTCAGAATCCTGAGCAAATCGCGAGGGATAAAGAAAGGTTCTTTTCCAAAAGTTTCGTCCAGAATAGCAAACGTGAGCTCCATCTCAGCTTGACGCTTGCCATTGATTTCAACGATCCCCTCAATAAACGCCCCCTCAGCTTGACGACCTACCAATTTGGCGGTCAATCGCAACTGGTCACCAGGTTGCGCCACAAAAAAAAAGTCTGCCTTCGTCACCTTGGCAAGCACAATCCGCTGCAGAAAGTCTTCCACTTGGCTAAGCAGCAATCCGCCCGTCTGAGCCATCCCTTCCACAATCAAGCTGTGCGGAAAGTGTGGGTGACCAGGCAAGTAATCGTCCAGCGGCTCTTCGGCCAACGTGACGTTCTTAATGGCCACCGCTTCTTTACCAACCACAAACTTTTCAAAACGATCAATCCAAAACCAACGCATGGAGAGTGAGCTTTCAGCGTTTCCGCAAGTTTTCCTACAGTCGGATGATCCAACAGTGAGACTTTCACATCCATGCGGCAAGTTTCAATTACTTGACCGTGGTCTACTTAACCTTGGTCGCCACATAACGACACAAATCGTTTACCGTTAGCAAATTACCAAAATCCTGCACGCGCGGATTCTGCTCGAAGTTGGTCAAGTTCGCCCAGGGCAGCCGAGTCTTCAGTTCGCTGATCCCCTGCGCCGTGACTTTTCCATCTTTGACGTAATTCGCATTCGTCAGAATATCGTCTGGGAATAATTCTTCGCGAGGGATATTAATTCCAAAGGCCTTCTCAAGCTTGAAAACGATGTCCAAAAAGTCGATCGATTCGGCGGCGAGGTCGCCCACCATGGTCGCTTCAGGAGTCACTTCATCTTCTTCAACACCTAGCGCGTCAACGAGAGCAGCCTGCACCTTTTGGAAAATCTCTTCAGAACTTGGCATCTTTGTAGGGTCCTTTGGGTTATGCGAGGGTAATTGAGTCAATCTAGGGTTCGATCCGCGACGCAAATGTTCGTGGTGCCGCGAGCCCAATTAGACCTTCAGCAGTCGATCTGTAATTTGTTTCATAAAGACGTTTGCGTGTACATCCGTCGTGGACGGCTCCGTAGAACCGCTCAGCATTTGGTGCTTTAGCAAAAGTCGCCCGGATACCGCAACAGAATCTTCCTTTGATCCGGTAGCTTTTACAAGTGTGGTATTCTCAGTCCGCTTGATGATTTCTACAGAAATCGACAGAGTCTGCCCAGGCTGAACAAAGTCCGAGAACTTCACATTTTTAGCTGATTCGAGATAAACCAGCCCGGTTTTGTAGCCCTCGCTGGCCCTAGCCAAGAAAATTGCTGCCTGCGTCAATGCTTCTAGCATCAAAACGCCAGGCATCACTTCAAAACGTGGAAAGTGATCCTGTAGATAATCCTCGTCTTGCCGCAGCTTCCTTACCGCCTGTATGCGCACACCCGGTTCGAGCAGCGTTATTTGGTCTAGTTGGCAGAACCTCATCGTCACCTCGAGTGAAACACAAACACTGTCACGCCACTACAAAACCCAGCACGCACTGACAACGTCCCGATGCCCTGGCAAACATCGATAACCTTTAACCCTCTACTAAGCGCGCGCCCGGCAACGACCCAAACCTTCGTCGAAATATCGCGACTTGAAATCCAAGTGTCTGACAAAACTACCGCTAGGATGGGACCGCCTAAGAATAATCGCTACCACACTCTTTGCTCAACTCAATTCAGACTGTTTTTTTACTTTAACTTACCCCGTCCTAAAGTGTCGTGGATTTAGCCTCAAATGACTTTTGCGGGTCCGCCAGCCGACCTTCGCCACGAGACCAACGGTTTCAGTTAGTCTGCCGGAACACGGAATTCCGGTTACAAGTCGCTTTCTTGACCATTTGAAGCCGAATTTACCCAGGAACTGCCAACACAATGTTGGCTTGCACTGGATTGGTTGAGTAGAATTCTTCTTCATATCGGCGGCCTGTCCACTCGACTTAATGAGTTCAAAGGATTCCAGCATGCGGCTTGCGAAATGGAAATTCAGGCGAGTTCTTGCTTTAGCGCTCGCCGCCGTGGGATTCACGGCCGCTATATCGCACCGACCACTGTCCGCCGACTCCGGGACCAGCCCTACTCCAAAGGATGACCTGCGAAAGTCGGCTTCCTGGAATTGGCCCAATGTCGCAGTTTTCGAGCAGCACCTGCTCAGCTACATGGATCAACTTAACTCGCCAACCGAAACCCGCACCGCCGTTCAAAAGTCTTGGGACGAATCAAAGGACCAAGTGACAGGTCCCGCTCTTCTGGACCGCTTAATGGCCGCCTGCAGCATTATCGAACCGCGCATCGCCACCTTGAATGCTCAGTTGACCGATCCTAGCAACCCACCCGTCTTCCCGCGAAACCTCGATTGGCTCACCAGCGACGTGCCGGGCTGGATGCAGGACACCATCCGCTTGGCCTGCGGAAGAGCTCTTGCTCAAAGACGCTTATATGACGAAGCCCTCGAAACTTTGACCGGATTAGAAATCGTTCAAGTTTGCGATCCCTCCAGCCTGCTGTTCTACCGCGCCACCTGTGAGCATCACCTACTGAAGAAGAAGGAGTGCCTGGCAAATCTGAAGCTGCTGCTAGAACGCGAGACAGAATTGCCGGTGCGATTCACGCAACTCGGCCAACTCATGACCGCTGATATCGCACCCCTCAAATCGGATTCGATGGACGAAATTTCGAGACTGATGAATGATGTTCATCGCCGCTTGGATTTCGGCCGCGCTGGCAAACGAGTTCGCGATGAAGAGGACGAAATACTCAAAAAACTTGACAAGCTCATCGAAGACGTCGAAAAACAAATGCAAGACGCTGAACAGCAAGCTCAGCAACAAAGCAACGGCCAACAGAACCCCTCACAAGGTCGGCCGATGGACCAAAGCCAAAGCGCAGGGGGCAAAGGACCCGGCGATGTCGAGCAAAAAAACATCGGGGACCGTTCCGGCTGGGGAAATCTCCCCCCTGCGGAACGCCAAGAAGCCCTGCAGCGCTTAACAGAAGAATTGCCGTCGCACTACCGAGAAGTCATCGAAGGCTACTTCCGGCAACTCGCCAAAGATAACAGTCGCTGATAAGCCCAGATTCAGGTCCGACATCTTCGTCGCCGCTCCGAGCTCGGTACACGCTAGCAAGCCGCTGCACAACGACGCATCAATTATAAGTTGTTAGTGACCGAGACGCACCCGCTTAAACTTTGATCTCAACCGACGGCGTGTCGGCCG